>JANYDP010000373.1 GCA_025363535.1 Verrucomicrobiota bacterium
ATCAAGAAATACAATTCCGTCTCGATGGACGCCGCCGGCAAAATCACCTTCTTCGAGGAGAAGCCGAAGAATCCGACCAGCACCATGACCGGCATTGCGCTCTACTATTATCCCCAGTCCACGATTCCGCTGATCCGCCAATACATCGCCGAAGGCAACAACCCCGACCAACCGGGTCGGCTCATCCAATGGCTTTATCCGCGCACGCCGGTGTACACCTGGAAAGTTCCCGGCATCTGGTACGACATTGGTTCAAAGGAAACGCTGGAAGAAGCGAACAAGATTTTTGCGAAGAAATAAATTTCAGCCAGTTGCTAACAGCAATTCCACAGGGTGAACAATAAAGCTACTAGAAAATCTAGCGGCTTTAACTTTTCAGAAAAGATCCTTCGCCAAAACTTTTACGCCAGCTTCGGCGTCAGTTGGCGGGAAGCCTTGGGCTGCGCACCGCTGCCGGACTTCGGTTCCACCGATTCGGGATGAAAATGCTCCAGATCCTCACCCTTGCGCACGAGGCGCGCGCTGTTGAAAATCACGATGAACGTCCCGGCCACATGCAGCATCGAAGCCACAATCGGCCCGATCTGGCCCACCGCCGCGAGTGTCAACCCGCCGATGATGAATAGCACACCCAGCAAGAAATTTTGGTTGATAACCGCCCGGGTGCTGCGCGAAAGCTTCACCAGGAACGGCAGCCGGCGAAGATCATTGTTCATAAGCGCAATCGTCGCGCTGTGGATTGCCACCTCGCTGCCCGCCGCGCCCATCGCGATGCCGAGGTCGCCCGCCGCGAGCGCCGGGGCGTCGTTTACGCCGTCGCCGATGACCGCGACCTTGTAGCCCTTGGCCTTCATGGCGCGGACAAATTCTACCTTGTTTTGCGGCAAACAATCGCCCTTCGCTTCTTCGCAGCCAATCTCCGCCGCGACGCGCGTGGCTACCGGTTGACGGTCGCCGCTCACCATCGCAATGCGGCGGACGCCTGCTTCCTTCAACTCGATCAAGGCGTCCTTCGCCTCGGCACGGGTCTGATCCTGCATACCGACCCAGCCGACGCATTGGCCGTTACGCGCGACGAAAATCAAGCTCCAGCCCTCGGCTTCGTTGAGGTCAACGGCCTTGGTGAAATCTTCCGCGACGCCGTTATCCTTAAGCCATTGCGCCCGGCCCACGAGAACGGTCTGGTTGTTGATGACCGCCCGGACGCCGCGACCAGCCGTCTCGGTAAAATCCTTCGGTTCCGCCAGCGGCACGCCCGCTTCGTCCGCGAGTTGGGCGAGGGCTTTGGCAGTGGGATGGTTGCTGTACTTTTCCGCCGAGGCCGCAAGCAGAAGCAGTTCGGCAGGCTTGGTCTCGCCAATCGGAGCCAAGCGGCTGACGGCGAGCTGGCCAGTGGTGAGCGTGCCGGTTTTGTCGAAGACGAAGGCGTTGATCTTCGCGGCCAGTTCGATGTCGGCGACGTTCTTGATCAAAATGCCCAGGCGCGCGGCGGCGGAAAGCGCTGCGACCATCGCGGTCGGTGTTGCGAGAATGAATGCGCACGGACAGGAGACGACGAAGACGGCGATAACGCGGTCCAGATCGCGGGTAAACGCCCAGACGAGCGCGCCGATGACCAGCACGAGCGGCGTGTAGAAACCCATGTATTGATCCACGATTTTTTGGATCGGCAGCTTGGTCTGCTCGGCGGCCAGAATTAATTCGCGCACGCGGCCCAAGGTGGTATCGGTGCCGGCCCGGCTGACTTTGATTTCAAGGACGCCCGTGAGATTTTGTGTGCCGGCGAAAACTTCGTCGCCGGGCTTTTTGTCGGCGGGCAAAGATTCGCCCGTGATGGTGGCCTGGTTGAAGGAGCCTTGACCGTTGATGATGATGCCGTCTGCCGCGACGTTGTCGCCGGGCCGGATGCGGATGATGTCGCCGATGGCCAGTTCGCTCGCGGCGACTTCTTCCTCGGTGCCTTCCTTCTTGATGCGGCGTGCCTTGGTGGGCGTGAGCTTGATGAGCGATTCAATGGAAGCGCGGGCACCTTCAGCCGTGCGGGTCTCGATGATTTCGCCGAGCAGCATGAAGAACGCGACAACGCCGGCAATTTTATATTCACCAGAGGCAAAGGCCGCAAGCACGGCGATGGCGACGAGTTCGTTGATGCTGAGGCGGCCGATGCGCAAATCTTTGATGGCGATCAGGACGATGGGCGCACCGAGGATGATCGCGCCGATCATGGCGCTGGCATTGGAGATGGTCGCGCTTTGCTCAAACAGCCAATCCACGACGTAGGCGTTGATGACGAAAACAATTCCGATAAGGGTCTGCTTCAGACGCACGGGCGCGTGCTCGTGGCCGCAGTCGGCACAGGAGCCGCCCTCGTGGTGATGGTGGCCGTGTTCTTCCTCGCGGCTTAAAAGTGACGTGACTTGCATAAAATTAAAAAACTCGTTTGCCGAGAAATGGGAAATGGTTCAACCAGTTGTCCAACTTAGCGAAAATCCAGCCGAAGCAAAGACTCCAAATTGGAACCGTGGCTAACCACGCTAGCACCGTGATCCAAATCGGAATTAAAGAAAAAGCTTTCTCCAACCAATTCAATTGGTGATTACCAAAGAAAATCCAAGATGGTGGCTGTATAAAAAAGAAAATAATCTTTTCCGGCGGCAACGAAAAACCGGCAAGCATTCTGAATCCCAAAAAAAGACTAAGAGCGAAATGTAGTATCGCCACAATTCTTCTTTTCTCTGTGAAAACCTTGTTCATTCAGCGTTCACGGATTCGCCGCCGGTTTCGGCGTCACCGGTTCGCGGTTCAACAGTAGCCGCAGTTCGCGGGTTTTTCCATCGGCGCGCTCGGGCAGAAAGATTTTCTCCGACACGTTGGTCATCACCCGGCCCAGAGTTTCGTTCAGCTTGGCCTGCACGAACAAATCCGGGGTGGTGCGATACGTCGGTAGAATTTCAGTGAAGCGTTCGGCTTGGCTGGCCATTTCGTTGACGTGCCGCACGCGGTCGGATTCGGCCAGGTTGACGCGGGATTCCGCATCGGCGCTGGCCTTGCTGGTCACCTGGTTTTCGTAGCTGCGCGCTTCATTCAGAACCTTGCTGCGGTTTTGCCCGGCGGTGACCACGGCATCAAAGACCGGCTTCAACTGGCGCGGCGGAATGCTGCGCAAGTCCACGATGTCCTCGACCACCACGCCGACATCCTGGCGCTGGATCAAATCCGTCGCGCGCCGCCGCACGGCGTCGCGAAAGCCGGCGATGTCGCGGTTGAGAATGTCGTCCACCTTGAAATGCGCCGCCGTGTAGAGCAGTGCGTTGTCGAGCGCGTTCTGCACGACGTTGGAGGCGTTCACGAAACTGAACACGTAGCGCACCGGATCTTCGATGCGATACGACAAGGTGGCGCGGGTGTGGATGATGTTGCCGTCGGCGGTCAGCGCGTAGCCGTCCACAGCGGGATTCAGGGAACCCATCGGCGGCGGTTCGGTGCCGGCCAGTTCCTGTTCCGGCGTGGTGTAATACCAGCCCACGGTGGAAGTCGCTTTCTGAATTCCGGTGATGGAAATTTTTTCAACCTCATCAATCGGCGGCGGAAAACCGAAGTGCAGGCCCGGTCCGAGCAAGGCTTTTTCGCCGGTGCCGACGGGTTTGCCAAAACGCAGAATGATCGCGCGCTGATCCGGTTCCACCTTGAAAAAACCCGAGCCGAGAAACACCAGGAACAGAACCCACATCACCACTTTGACGATGGCAAAGCTGCTGCCCAACGCCTCGGACAGCGCCTGCGAACCAGCGTCCGTGGTTTCCACAACCGGGTGGTCGTGATCGTGGCCGTCGTGGGAATGGTGAGGGTGGTCGCTCATGGCAAACTTATCGGGCCATCAGGTTGGTCGAGAAGCCGCGAAACAAATCGAAGGGCGGCGTCTGCTGGTCAAAGATCAAAGTCGAACGGTCTTTCAACGAATCCTCCAGCGCGGTGAGACGGAACAGGAAGCTCGCGAGCTGCGGGTTTTGCTGGAACACCGCGAGAGATTTGGCGGCTTCGGCCTCGCCCTTGCCGCGAATTTCCAGCGCCTGCCCATCGGCGGCCGCCAGCACCTCGGCGGCCTTGCGGTCGGCGGCGGAACGGATTTTCTGCGCCTCGGCCTCGCCTTCGTTCTGCAATTTGCTGATGAGCACTGACCGTTCGGAAGTCATGCGTTCAAATACCGCCTGCGTGGTGGCATCGGGCAGGCCGAGTTTTTTGATGCCGAGGAACTCAATGTCCAGGCCGTAATTTTTGTCGCTGATCTGGCTTTGCACGGCGGCGAGGATTTCGCTTTCAATGGCCGTGAACTTCGCGCCCTCACCACTGGCGGAAATAAAATCCGACAACGGATGCTTGCCGACGATCGCGTTCTTGGAACTGCCGAGCAGTCCCTTTAATTTTTTCTGCGCGTCGGACACCGAGCCGCCAGGGAAGCGCAGCATGAAGGCTTTCGGGTCGGTGATCCGCCAGCCGACATAGACCGAGGTGAGCAGGTTGTTGTTGTCCGCCGTCAGGCCTTCGGTGAAATCATCCTCAAAATTCTGGACGCGCTTGTCGAAGTAATAAACTTTCTGCACCGGCCACGGCCACTTGAAATACGCGCCGGCATTGGTGATTTCGCCCGTCGGCTTGCTGAACGTGGTCACGGCGGCGACCTGCGTGGTGCGGACTTGGAAGACAAACAGCAGCAGCACGAACAGGACGATCAGCGCGGCACCGATGATCAGGGTGAGGGAATTCTTTTTCATGTCGGTAAATTATTTCTTGGCGGTCGGGTCCAGGTTTTCCAGGAGATCGGTCCGGATCTTGTCCTGCAAATCAAACTGGAAAACATCCTGGGTGTTAGTGGTCAGCAAAATATATTTGCGGGAAGTCGCGGTGGCGCTGGCAAACGTCCGCAGATAAGCGCGGGCCGTGAAGACCGACGGCGCGGCGGCATACGCGGGGATCTGGTTGGTGAACAGCGCCGCGCGTGCCCAGGCGGCGATTTGCTGGCGCTGACGGGCGGCTTCGGCGGTGTTGATTTTCTTGAACGCATCGGCACCCGCACCCGCGTTGGTGGCGATGGCGGCGGCTTGGGCGGCGAGGATTTTCGCCTGCTTGGATTGGATCGCGCCGACGACCTTTTCGTAATCCGGCGCAACCTTCACGGGCGGATGAATGTCCTGGAGGCCGACGAAAATAATCTGCGCGCCGAGCTTCCGTTCATCGGCGGCGGCTTGAATCGCACGACGCAACGCCTCGGCCGCGTCGAGCCGGCCGCGTGACATCACGTCGTTCAAATCCACGCTGACGAAATAGCGGACGACTTCCCGGGTGGCGAGGTCTTGCAGGAGGTTCGAGGCATTGTCGTTGTTGTAGGCCCACGCGAGCAGGTCGTTGATTTGAAACTGCACCGGGATGCTCACCGTCAAGAGGCTGACGGGCGGCGTGCGTTTGGCGCTGGCATCATTGGTGGTTTGCAGTGAAGTCTGTTCGCGGTTGGCGACGAGGAAATTTTCCTCCTTCGTATGCGAGACCGTCCACAGCACGACGTTTTGATTTTCCGTCTTGGGATCCGGCGTGAAGCCGACGTTGAAGCTTTGAATCTGCTCGGTGTGGTAGCGATAGACTTCATCCACGGGCCACGGCCATTTCACATGCGCGCCGGGTTCGAGCAGGGTGCGGCCAGCGACAGGGCGGCCAAAGCGTTCGAGCAAGCCGCGTTCGCCCGGCTCGATGAACACAAACATGGTGGACACGAGCAGGACGGCGAACTGG
>JANYDP010000384.1 GCA_025363535.1 Verrucomicrobiota bacterium
AGACGTGAATGCCGACAATGGCTGGGGCGTGCGTGACGGCATTTTTTTCAATGACGCCAGGCAGGACGAAGGCAAGCCGCGCAAGCATTACGGGAATCTGCGCACGGTTGCGGAGTTCGAGGATTTTTCCATTCACGCCGAAACGCGCTTGGCGAAGGAGGGCAACAGCGGGATTTATCTGCGCGGCATTTACGAGGTGCAGGTCTTTGACAGTTTTGGCAAGCCGCTTGACTCGCACAACATGGGCGCGCTTTACAGCCGCATCACGCCGACGGTGAATGCCGAAAAACCGGCGGGTGAATGGCAGACGCTGGACATCACGCTGGTGGAGCGTCACGTCACGGTGGTGTTGAATGGCAAAACGATCATCGAGAATCAACCGGTGTCGGGGCCGACCGGCGGGGCGTTATGGTCGGAAGTGGACCGGCCCGGGCCGATTTATTTGCAGGGCGATCACACCGGCATTGAATATCGGAATCTGGTTTTGCGGCCGGTGGTCAGCAGATAATACCAGCCGACAAAGCGTCAGCCAAGCATCTGCGGACGCTCGTTGAAAGTTTTCCAGACCAGTTCGCCGAAGATCGTGTTCGCCCAGGCAAACCACGAGCGCGTGAATTTTTTCGGGTCGTCCTTGTGAAATGCCTCGTGCATGAAGCCCGTGCCAGCATGGGTCATTTGCAATGTTGTCAGGCAGCGTTTGAGTTCCGCGTCACTCGTCGCCGTCAAGCCTTCGATGACCACACCGAGCGGCCAAATCATGTCCACACCGACGTGCGGTCCGCCGAGGCCGTTCGCCGCTTTGCCCACGCACCAATACGGATTTTGCGGCGAGAGCAGCAGCTTGCGCGTGTTCAGATAAATTTTGTCGTGCGGCTTCACCGCGCCGAGATACGGCAGTGACAGCAGATTTGGAATATTGCCGTCGTCCGTGCAGTAATAATTTCCAAACGCGTCCACCTCGAACGCAAAAACTTTTCCGGCCTTGGGATGATTCACGATGGCGTGTTCGTGCAACGCCTTTTCCACTTCATCGGCCAGCACGCGGCATTGCGTGGCAAGCTCAGTGTCATGCGAAATGTTCTCCACCATCTCCGCCGCCTGCCGCAGGCTGACCACGGCGAAAAAATTCGACGGCACGAGATATGGAAAAACCGTCGCGTCATCGCTGGGTCGGAACATTGAGCGAATCAGGCCAACAGGTTTCGCGGGATTGCCGTAGCCGCGTCCGGGCAAGGAATCCGTCGCCCACTCCGTCCGCCGCATGAAATGATACGGCCCTTTGTTTTCGATGCGTTGCTGCTCACGAAACGTTTTCAAAATAAGTTTGATCGCGTCGTGCCACGCAGCATCGAACGGAGCCGTGTCGCCGGAATTTTTCCAGTAGCCATGCGCGAGGCGGATGGTGTAGCAGAGTGAATCAATCTCCCACTTGCGTTCATGCACGCCAGGCTTCATGTCGGTGAAATCGCTTTTCCATTCGCTTTCCTTGGTGGAGTCCTTGTAAAAGGCGTTCGCATACGGGTCGAGCAGCACGTTGCGCGTCTGACGATTGATGACGCCGGCGATGATCTGTTGCAACGCCGCGTCCTCGTGCATCAGCGAGAGATACGGATACACCTGCGCCGAGCTGTCGCGCTGCCACATCGCGTCAATGTCGCCGGTGATGACGTAGGTATCAGGGCGTCCGTCCACGATGGAAAAATCCACCGTGGTGTCGAGCGTGTTGGGAAAACAGTTGCCGAACATCCACGCGAGTTCCGTGTTGCCGATGGACGACTGGATTTTTTTAATCGCGCGTTCGACGGCGACGCTCTTGAACTTGCGTTTGCTCTCAATCGTTCGCACCTGGGGAAACGTCGTGGCGGCCCCAAAACTCTTCGGCATGAGCACCAGGGCGGAAGCGGCCAGGGTGGTGTTTTGGAGGAAGGTTCTTCGGTTCATGGTGGTGTCATCCTAATTTGCCTGCGGGCGGTGGTTGGTGTGAAACATGGGATCGTTTTAATCGAACCGGATTTGAAAGTCCACAAGACTCTTGAATTCTTGTTTATCCCGCGCACAAAATCTATCGGCGTTGCGGGTGTGAAATTTCACTCGCCGATTTTTTACCGCTCCCTATGCTGTGCGTCATGAAAGCCTGTGTTTATACCCTTGCCCTGTGTGGCTGCATTGCCATGACCCACGCCCAACCCACCAACATGTTTCCACTCTGGCCCGGTGCCGCTCCGGGTGCGCGCGGCTCGGGCCCCAAGGACACACCCACGCTCACGCCTTTTTTTCCAAGCCCTGAAAAAGCGACTGGCGCGGCCATCATTGTCTGTCCTGGCGGTGGTTATGCGCACCTTGCGTCCCATGAAGGCGAAGGCTACGCGCGCTGGCTCAGCGACAACGGCATTGCCGCGTTTGTCTTGAAATACCGGCTCGGCTCTGACGGCTACCGGCATCCGGCAATGCTGCAGGATGCTGCCCGCGCAGTCCGGCTCGTGCGTGCGAACGCGACTGAATGGCGGCTTGATCCCAAGCGCGTCGGCATCATTGGCTCGTCCGCCGGCGGGCATCTCGCGGCCACGCTGCTGACCCATTTCGATGCGGGCGATGCGGATGCGGCGGACGCCGTGGAGCGCCAGAGCTCGCGCCCGGATGTGGGGATTCTTTGTTATGCCGTCATCACGATGGGTAGTTTCACACATCAAGGGTCGAAAAGTAATTTGCTCGGCACGAATTCGTCGCCCGCGCTGGTCGAGGAATTGTCCAACGAACTTTGTGTCACGAAGGAAACACCGCCATGTTTTCTTTGGCACACGTTTGAAGACAAAACCGTGCCGGTGGAGAACAGCCTGCAATTCGCTGGTGCCCTTCGCAAAGCCGGCGTGCCGTTTGACCTGCATATCTATCAGAACGGTGGCCACGGCATGGGGCTGGGGAGCCGTGAGAACGATCCAGTCAAATTTCATCCCTGGGCACACGACTGCATTTATTGGCTCAAGACGAAGGGTTTTGTGAATTAAGCCGCGTGCGTGCGGGCTGCTGATGCCGGAGTGGTGCGAAGCGGGAGAATGCTTTTTCATTTTTAAATCTGCGGCAAAAGTGGCCGCGTGGGAGTCTTATTGAAGCGACTTGGTTTGGTTGGAAGCGAGGGAGTTAAGCAATCCGTAGAAAACAATCCAAAACAATGAAAAAACCCGGCGCGGATTGGTTTTTTGAAATGAGCATCGTAAAATCGGGAAAATCAGATTGACGTGCCGCATCAGGGTTCGTAGATTTTCCGTCCTTGCAACGAGCAGTTTGATGCAAACGTGCGAGCGTTCTTCGGTGTTCCAGAGTAGCTCAATGGTAGAGCGCGCGGCTGTTAACCGCGAAGTTGAAGGTTCGAGCCCTTCCTCTGGAGCCATTTTTTCCAATGAAATTGAGGGTTTTGATAAGTTCCGCACAAATCCCGCACAAGTTTTGGCCCCGTTGGAAAGGCCAAAGGTGAGGTTTCCAAAAGTCATTCAACATCGCCGCATCACCGCAACCATCTACGGAAAAAAAGCGAATTATCCCTTTTACCGGCTCGCCTATTACGTCGCTGGCAAGCGCGTCATTCGACATTTCAAGACATACGGGGAAGCCAAGGCCGAGGCGGAAACAAAATTACGGGAGATTGCAAACGGATCGCAAGCCGCCGCCCTCTCGGGCGAACAGTCCCGCGATGCACTCGCCGCGTTGCAGCGGCTCGAAACTTTCCGTCAGTCCACAGGCCGCAGGCTGTCTTTGCTGTCCGCCGCATCTGAACTCGTCGAGGCATTGGAAAAATTGCATGACCGCAGTTTGGGCGAGGCTGTCGAGGGTTATTTGCAAACCGTTGCCACAGTCGCGCGCAAGGATGTTGCCGAAGCGGTCACAGAGTTTGTCGAGGGGCGGAAGCACAAGGGCGAAGCCAAAGACGGAAAGCGTTCTCAACTATCATTTCGCTCTGCATCAAAATGAAAACCTTGTTGCCGCGCAGTCCGGCAACTCGCCCGCGATGATTCACGCACATTACAAGGGGCTGGCCACTAAAGCCGACGCCGAAAAATGGTTTCAGGTTTCACCAACAAAAAAGGCAAGCCAATGAAAGTAGTTTCAACTCGAAAAAAATCGCAGGGGAAAAAATCATTCGCGCCAGCGGCAGACGCAATTCAAATTCAAAATCAGGAAGTCCCGCCGGACTTGGAAATTTTCCAGCAAATGCAACATTTGTCGCCAGTCGAGCTAATGAAAATAACATTGCCAGAAATTGCTGAAGCGTTGGATAGCGAACCAAAAAAAGGAGCTTATGCCGGTGTTTTTTGGGGACTGGGCCTAGATATGGGCGTGCCGCTTCCAGATTTCGCAAAACTAGCTTCGGAAAGAGCATGGCAAGCAATGAAGTTAGATTTTTTGCCTAGTTTAACCACAGACCCAGGGGCAGCGGGTAAACTCGTTGAACTGGCAAACTTGGCACCTCAAATCGGAAATCCGAAGCCGATGGATCAGGCGATGAACAATCTCATCGGTTACATTAAAACCGAGTCCGGCAATCTCTCCGTCGAGGAACAAGAGAAATATGTGATGGGGCGAAAAGCTGCGCAAAAAATTATCAAGAGTCTTGATGAAAAAGCAACCAACGAACGAGTGCTTGCGTTATTTTGTATCGCTCGCAATTGGCGCGAAGTCGAGCAGCTTGGAAGCCGAAATAAAACCTTCAAATGGTTGAAAGAACAAAAAACACCGCATGGCCGATTGCTGCTATCGCCGCGAACAGGATGGGATGAAGTCAAAGATTGGCTTGCTGAAATCAATTTGCCAAAGGGCAAACCGGGCGCACCTAAAAAAATACGGACACCGGCAAAATCAGAGAATCCAGTTTCTTCAAAAAAGCGAAAATCCGGTTTGTAAGAATATCTGCCAGTCCAATTACAGAAACGCCTACCCGCAATAATGTGTGGGCATGATTGCTAATGCATCACCACAAGCATCGCCGGGAGCGGCGGGCTTCATTGACGAAAAAGAACTGTTGAAACGGCTCCCCGTTTCGCGTCGCACGCTGTTTGCATGGCGTGAGACTGGTAAAATCCCTTGCGTGCGTCTCCCCGGCGGCAGACGTGTCTTGTTTCACTGGCCGAGCGTCGAAGCGGCCTTGCTCCGCAAGCAGAAGGGAGGCGCACAGTGAAGGGTTTGACTTACCGCAGTCCCGATGACGCCAACGGAGATTTTGCCGATTGGCTGAACGAACTTCGCAACCAGTCCGGCGCATACATCATCCGCAGCCGACACACGCGGCAAATCTTTTACGTCGGCGAATCACACACCGGCAGCCTTGCCAAAACCATCAAGCGCCATTTCTACCCGTGGAGA
>JANYDP010000385.1 GCA_025363535.1 Verrucomicrobiota bacterium
GACGCGGCCAACGGCGGCTTCTGGCAGAGCGCCGCCGACTCGAAGGATTTGATTCTGCGCGTGAAGGAGGATTACGACGGCGCGGAGCCTTCCGGAAATTCCGTCGCCACGCTGGCGCTGTTGAAACTCGGCGCGATCACCAGCCGCCGGGAATATGCCGAGGCGGCGGAAAAAACGTTGCGTCTCTTCGCAAATCGTCTGGAACAATTTCCGCAAGCGGTGCCTTACATGTTGAAGGCGCTGGATTTTTCATTGCAGGAACCGAGACGCGCCATTCTGGTTGGGGATGCGAATTCCGCGAATTTCCGCGAATTACTCCACGCGATTCATTCAGTGTATCAGCCGAACAAAGTGGTTTTAGGAAATGCCGGCGCGGTTGAAGAATTCGCCCGAACTTTGCCAGCAAAAGAAAAGCCGCTGGTTTATCTCTGCACGGGCAATGCGTGTCAGGCACCGACGAGTGATGTAACTGAAGTGAAGAAAAATTTGGCGCTGCCTTAAGACATTTGGAAGCCCGAAGATTTGCAAGCGATCAAAATATTAGCATTGCGGTTCTTTAGCAGTTTGTCTCTGCGGCCATTTGAACCTCTTAATGAAGTCGGGGAGAATGTCACGACCCCGTTTGTTACCGTATAGAACTGCTTCTCGGTTCCACCATGGAGAACCGGGATGCGGTGTTGCGATAACGGGGACGGAAAAACCGGCTGGTGGCCGAAAGCAATTGTGGGCCTTCCTCGAAATGAAGATCACGGCAGATGGTTTGAGTTTCGCCAAGTGCAAGGCGAACGCCTCGTTGGCGTATTCGACATCGAGGGGAGTGACGTCGAGGGACTCACCGTAATACGCTGGCCGTAGAAAGAAGTTATAAAACGCGATATAATCGGCGACGCCCTTATAGTCGGACAAACGGAATCCGTATTCGTTGATGACAGGAAGAGAGTTGAAAAAAATTGCGTTCTTAAATCCCGCATTCCGGCCTTTGGTTAGAATCTCCTCGGTTCTAATATAATTTCTCTCTTCAGGCGTAAGTGTCGTGCTGTTCCCGCCATACCATTGTTCTGCGAATAGATGTTGCGTCGAGGTGTAGGGTAGGTAATGACTCTCACCGATGAGCAATAGCGAAGGTGCGTCGGTCTCTCCAAAATATGCGCCCTTGTATGGCAGCATCTCTGAGTATTGGTTGTAAAAGTTCATTTCGGTATATGTGAACGAGCTAATATTGAGCTGTCAACTCGCTTTGCAGCCATCAAGTTTCATTTTTTTAAGGTTATTTCGCCGCACCCACTAAGTCAGGCAAGGATGCCTGACGCTGCGTTTAATTCTGCGACAAATCCTCCGGCATTTCGGAAAGGAGTTTATATTTCCAGCCCATCCGGCCGAGGATTTGTTTCCACAACCCGACTGGATCACCCTCGAAGACCAGTTCCAGCGACGCCGGATGCGTCAGCCAGGCTTCGCGTTTCATTTCATCTTCGAGCTGACCGGGACTCCAGCCCGCGTAGCCGGCGAACATTTTGATTTTGCGCGTATCGGAAAAGGATTCGCCGAGATCCACCAGTTCGTCCAACGAATGGCCAAGACTGAGATTGGGCATCACTGTCGCGTTGGGAATGAAGGTGTCGCTGTGCAGAAAACTCAGCGCGGTCGGTTGCACGGGGCCGCCCACGTAAAGTGGAAATTCCTTCAAGGTGTCCGGCAAGTCGGCCACGACCATTTCGCCGACCTTGTTCGGACTGGCGTGGTTGAGCACCAACCCAAACGCGCCTTCGGCATCATGCTGGCAGATCAGGACGACGGTCCGTTGGAAGCAGGAGCCGCTCAGTTGCCCGCTGTCGAGGAGCAACTGGCCTTTGAGATATTTCGGCTTGTCTGACATCGGCTTGGGCGTGGTGACACGGGCAATTTGTTGCCGCAAATGTGGAGGAAATCCTTCCCCTGTCAAAATTTTAGCGGCTGTTTTTGTAACGCAATTCCCGCTCTTCACCCGAAGTTTCAATCCGGATGCGCACAAAATCCGCGCCAATGGCCAGGCAGCGAATCAAAAGGTTGCTGCTGCCGATGTGCGCCTTGCCGGTCTCGCCGACGGCCAAGGTCACGTCGTTGATGAGCGCAAAAGCCCGGGTGGGCGACGCAGAAAGGCTGCGGAGCAACAGCGTGTCCGGCGCAGCCGGCGGCGGTGAGGCGGTGAGGTTCACGGTGTTGGTGGCGGGCGGGCGCGGCGGCATCTGGACGTTGCGGACGCGCCAGACTTCACCGGCCTTCAGTTCGGCGTCCTCACCGTATTTCATCCAGTCAATGACGTCATTGAGGCCGTATTTACTGGCGGCTTCGACGAATAAATCCACCTGGCCGCGGGTGTAGCCGTTGTCGAGAATCGCCTGCAACTCGGCCGGCTCGTGCTGCGCTTCCATTAGCAGATACGCGATCAATTCGCAGAAGCCTTCGTGGGCATCGTGGCCGAGGGTTTTCCGGCGTGCGCCGGGGACGTTTTGGAAAACCCAGGCGTGGGTGTATTCGTGGGCGCAGGTGGCCTTGAGTTGGGCGCGGGGCAGGGCGCTCATCAACCGCAGGGGATAACGCACCTCGCCCTGATTGGTTTCCGGCGAAATGTAGCCCAGGATGTTGGGACAGCCGTAGTCGTTGCCGGGAATTTTGAAAGCGAGCAGATCAATGCGGTCCACGACCCGCACGTCCACGTTGGTTTCCGGAAACGCCATGAAGCTGGAAAGGTGGCGGTTCAGACCATCCCGAATTTCCGTGCAGATTTGCAGCGCCTCCGCCGAATCCAGCACCTCCGATTTCACGTCGCGGGCGCAAATGAAGCGGTCGTCCGCCAGTTTTGTGAAATTCTTCCGCACTGGCAGGCCGCACAGATAACAATCATCCGGCCAGATGGAACAGGCATGGCAGACCTCGATTTTTTTGTGCGTCACCTTGTCGGTCATGGTGTAAATCGTCTCCCCAAACGCCGCGCCACAGATCGCGCAATGATCGGCATCCGCCCGGACGTTGATCACCACCAGCAGGAATGCCAGCAGCAGCAGCCCGCCACCGTGCCACCCACTGCCACAACCCAATCGCTGATGCTCTTGCTTCATGCCGTCGCAACCTACCAACGCGTGGTAAAACCAAAAGCAGAAACTCACCCCGCCGCGCGCAGACTGAAAAACTTTGGACTTTGAACCCGCCGTTTTTTTCATACCTTCCCCGCATGGTAAATTCCGGGAAAGCTAGAAAGTCGGCGTTCAAAATGATTTTGGTCACGTTGATCGCCCTGCTCGTGTTGTTGGCGGCGGCGCTGTTGGGCTGGCTCATAACCACCGCCATTGTGGCGGTGTGGGGAATTTTCCTGGCGGTCTGGATCGTGTTCGCCCTCTTCACACTCTATTTTTTCCGCGACCCCAACGCCCGCGTGCCCTCGGATAAAAACGTTGTCGTCTCACCGGGTCACGGCAAGGTGGACGCGATCGGGATGACCAGCGAACCGGCCTTCCTGGGCGGCGAATGCCAGCGCATCTCCATTTTTCTTTCCGTGTTGAACGTGCATGTCCAGAACGCGCCCGTCGGCGGCCGGGTCAAACATTTCAAATACACGGAGGGCCAGTTCCTCAACGCCCTGAAAGCCGAATCGGCCACGCACAATGAAAACGTGCTGATCGGTTTTGAGACCAGCGAACCCGCCGGCACCAAGGTCGGCATCCGCCTGATCGCCGGCCTGATCGCCCGCCGCATCGTGCCGTGGGTGGAGAACGGCACGGAAGTCCATCGCGGCGACCGCATCAGCCTCATCCAGTTCGGCTCGCGGGTGGATGTCTATCTGCCGCGCTCGGCGGAGATCAAAATCAAACTCGGCGACCGCGTCGTCGGCGGCGAGACGATCCTCGCCGTGCTGGCGTGAGGCTTGCGCCATGTCTTCGCCCGCCAACCCAACGCCGCCGGTTGCTTCCGAGCCGAAGCTGAAAATTTATTTTCTGCCGAACCTGCTGACGGCGGGAAATTTGTTCTGCGGCTTCGTGGCGCTGACCAAAATTGTGGAGGCCGACATCCCGGCGGGAGATTATTCCCAGATCCGGTATGCGCTCGGCTTTATTTTGCTGGCGTGCATTTTTGATTTGTTCGACGGCCAGGTGGCGCGCATGGGCGGGTGCGAAAGTCCGTTTGGCCGGGAGTTTGATTCGCTGGCGGATTTGGTATCTTTCGGCGTTGCGCCGGCGTTTCTCGTACATCGCGTGGTGCTGCATGATGTCTTTGTCGGGCATCCCGAACGGGGCTGGTTCATTGCCTCGATTTATCTGCTGTGCGGAGCGTTCCGGCTGGCGCGGTTCAACTGTCTGGCGACGATGGCGGGCGCCGGCGGGGGCAAAGAATTCCTCGGCTTTCCGATTCCGTCGGCGGCCGGATTGGTCGCTTCGCTGACGCTGCTCATCATCAAGCTCGATGAAAATGAACGCACTTTGGGGAAGACGAAATATTTGCTGGCGGTCGTGCTCGTGTTTTTGTCGGCGATGATGGTCAGCACCGTGAAATATCCCACATTCAAATCCCTTGGCCTGCGCTCGACCAGCACGTTCACCAAAATCATTTTCGCCTCGCTGTTCTTCGGCCTGATCCTCGTGCTGTGGCAGACGATTTTGTATTACGTGCTGCCGGCGTTCTTCACGCTGTATCTAGTTTACGGTTTTGTGCGGCCTTACATATCCCGGAAGATGCGCCACGAAATCGAAGAAGAGGAAGACGACAACGCCACGGCGGAATGAGCGTTCCGGCCTGGAAATTAGATTGAGCAAGGCAGCGCAATAGAGTATCCAATAGGCTCGAATCTAAGCACGCATGGACGAACAGCCAACAGTCGGAGTTCTGGATCAGTTCCAGACGGAGTTTGTGGAATTCTGGGGCCGCCTCCCGAACAAGGGGTTTTTCCTGGCGTTGCTGGCGGGCTGGCTGGCGCTGTTTCATTTCTTTGGCAACCCCACGCTCGGTTACGTGGACACACCGTCGCTGTTCCGTTGGATGATAAATTCCTACACTGCGCGCGATTTGGAGGGAAATCTCCAAGAAGACAGCATTGGGATGTGGGTGCCGGCGTTAGTGCTGGGCCTGATCTGGTGGAAACAAAAGGAACTGGTCGCACAGCCGCTGAAACTTTGGAAGCCGGGCTTTCTGCTGGTGGTCTTGGGAGTATGTCTGCATGCGGTCGGATTTTTTATTCAAATACCGGTCATTTCAATTGTTGCGCTACTGACGGGGATTTATGGATTGATGGGAATGGCTTGGGGACTCGCATGGCTTCAAAATGTTTTCTTCCCTTTTTTCCTCCTTATTTTCTTGGTTCCCTTTTCACAACACATTGATTTCATCACCTTCCCGCTGCGCCTGCTGGCGTCGCAAATCGTCGAGGTGATTTGCCAGACGGTGCTGTCCATTGACGTGATCCGCGAGGGCACGCTGCTTAAGGATCCGATGAACAAATATCACTACGAAGTGGCGGCGGCGTGCAGCGGGATTCACAGCCTGATCGCAGTGGGGCTGATGGCGACTGTGGGCGCGTTTGTTTGTTTCAAACAATGGTGGCGGCGCGGGGTTTTGTTCGCGCTCATCATTCCGCTGGCCGTGGCCGGGAACGTGTTGCGGCTGCTGACGATCATTCTCGCGGCGGAATTTGGCGGACAGGACGCCGGTAATTATGTGCATGAAGGCGGGCCGGGCGGGCTGATCAGCCTGCTGCCGTACGTGCCGGCCATTTTTGGATTGATGTACGTCGGACGCTGGCTGGAAGAACCCAAGCCCGCCGAGGTAAAACCAGCATGAACAAACCGAAATGGATTTTACTGGTGACGACACTCGTGCTGATCGCCTCGGCAGGTGCGTTGTTGCATCACCTCAAAACTAATCAGCGGCTCGGCACACCCGGCGTGAAGGCCGTGGCCCGGCCCGGCACCACAGTCATGCAGCTTGACCTGCCAGAAAATGTCCTGGATTTCACCTCGGAAAAACTGGAGCAGGCCGACGTGGTGACCAACATGTTGCCCAAGGATACCAGCTTCGCCTCCCGGCGCTACCGCACCTCGACCAATGATTTCGGGATCACGGCCAACATTGTCATGATGGGCAAGGACCGCACCAGCATTCACAAACCCGAGTATTGCCTGCCGGGCCAGGGCTGGCGGATTGATTCCAAGACGAATGTGACGCTGGCCATCGGCGGCCGGCAGCCCTACCAGTTTTCGGTGGCCAAATGGATGCTCGCCAATTCCTTCAAGGGCGAGAATGGCCAGCCGCAGGAGATCCGCGGCCTTTATGTTTTCTGGTTCGTGGCCGATAACGAACAGACGCCGGATCATTGGACGCGCATCCTCTGGCTGGCCCGCGACCTGTTGCGGCACGGCGTCCTGCAACGCTGGGCCTACGTGAGTTATTTTACAATTTGTCTGCCCGGTCAGGAAGAGGCAACGTTTGCGCGGGTGCAAAAACTCATCACCGCCTCGGTGCCCGAATTTCAACTGCCGCCGCGCCCGGCCGATTCAACTGCCCTGGCCAACAATAAGTAGTTTTACGGCCCGGCCGTCCTTGTGACCCGGCGCGCGCGCGGTTTGCTTGTCGTCCCGCTTTTGTTTAAGCTCGCAACCCGGTTTTTATTTTTAATTCATGCTTCGTCGAGATCGTCTAGTCCAGATGCAAATCCATCAGATGATGGATGCGGGCATCTTTGCCGTCAGCTTCTGGCTCGCGTATCAATTGCGTTCCAGCGCCTTCATCCTGGAGCTGTTCGATCTGCATGAAGTCAGCCCGTTCTCGCAGTTTGCCTGGCTGCTGCTGCTGGTGATTCCAACCGCGCCGTTCGTGCTGGAGTCCCAGGGGTTTTATCAGCGCTCCCTTTTTTGTCCGCGCCGCACCACGCTTTGGCAGTTGCTCAAAGCCTGCTCGCTGATGGCCCTTGGGCTGGTGGTCGCGATGTTTCTGCTGCGCACGGAAAACCCCATCGCGCGCGGGGCGATCGTCTGGTTTGCCGCCGTCAGCCTCGCGCTGATGTTTCTTAAGGAGGAACTGTTCCGCAACCTGTTCCTGCGGCAGCTTTCGCGGGCGCAGAACAAACGGCGCTATCTGCTCGTGGGCACGGCGGATGAAATCGAACGGATGCGGCGCGAGTTGAAATCGCGCCATGTGGAGGGCCTTGAAATTCCCGGCGAACTGAACCTGAGCGAAATCTCCGTGGACTATCTGGTCGAACTGCTCCACGAACATTCCGTCAACGGCGTGATCGTCAGCGCCAAGCACGCCTACTTCGAGCATGTCGAGGCCGCCATCCGCGCCTGCGAACTGGAGGGCGTGGAGGTCTGGCTGGTAGCCGATTTTTTCAGCACCCAGATTTCCCGCATGACCTTCGATGAGTTTCTGGGCCGGCCCGTGATGGTGTTCCGCACCGCGCCCGAGGCGTCCTGGCAAAGCGTGGCGAAGTCGGGGCTGGATTTTTTTGGCTCGTTGTTTCTCCTGATTGCGTCCTCGCCGCTTTTCCTCATCATCCCGCCGCTCATCAAGCTGACCTCCCGGGGGCCGGTGTTTTTCCGGCAGCAACGCTCCGGGCTGAACGGCCGGCCATTCACCATGTTCAAGTTCCGCACGATGGTCACCGACGCCGAGCAGTTGAAACACGAACTGGACGCCCTGAATGAAATGAGCGGCCCCGTGTTCAAGATCGCCAAGGACCCGCGCATCACGCCCATCGGCCGCTTCCTCCGCAAGTTCAGCCTGGATGAATTCCCCCAGCTCTACAACGTGTTGCGCGGCGACATGAGCCTCGTCGGGCCGCGGCCGTTGCCTGAATACGAAGTGAAACGCTTCGACGATCTGGCCCACCGCCGCCGCCTCAGTGTGAAGCCCGGCCTGACTTGTCTCTGGCAGGTCAGCGGTCGCAACGAGGTCAAATCTTTCGAGGACTGGGTGCGGCTGGACTTGAAATACATAGACACCTGGTCGTTCTGGCTCGACATCAAAATCCTGCTGCGCACCGTCCCCGTCGTGCTGCTGGGAACGGGAGCGAAGTGAGAAAAAACGCTGAAATACTGAAAACTGAAATGTTGAAATTGGTTTCCTCCTTTGCGCTTTTCAGTATTTCAGGTTTTCGGTATTTCAGCGTTTGATTATTTTTTGCATGAAGAAAAAACAACCCTCCTCCGTCGTCACCGGGGCCGCCGGCTTTCTCGGCTCGCACCTCACCGACCTGCTGCTCGCGCGCGGACACAAGGTCATCGGCATTGATAACTTCGTCACTGGCAGCGTGGACAACATCGCGCATCTCGGCGGCAACAAAAATTTCAAGTTCATCGAGCAGGACGTCACGGAATTTCTTTTCCTCGAAGGCCCGGTGAATTACGTCTGGCACTTTGCCTCGCCGGCCAGCCCGATTGATTACCTCCAGATTCCGATTCAAACGCTAAAGGTCAGCTCGCTCGGCACGCACAAGGCGCTCGGGCTTGCGAAGAACAAGGGCGCGCGTTTCTTCATCGCCTCGACTTCCGAAGTGTACGGCGATCCGCTCGTGCATCCGCAGCCGGAGGAATACTGGGGCAACGTCAACACCATCGGCCCGCGTGGTTGCTACGACGAGGCCAAACGCTTCGCCGAGGCGCTCACGATGGCGTATCATCGCGAACACAAGGTCGAGACGCGCATTGTGCGCATCTTCAACACTTACGGCCCGCGCATGAGAATCAACGATGGCCGTGTCGTCCCGGCGTTCATCAGCCAGGCGTTGAGGAACAAACCCATCACCGTCTTTGGCAAGGGCACGCAGACGCGCAGCTTTTGTTACTACGCGGATTTGATCGAAGGCATTTATCGCCTGATGATGAGTGATTACGATTTGCCGATGAACATTGGCAATCCGACTGAACTGACAATGCTGCAATTCGCGGACGAAATCATTCGCGCGACCGGATCAAAAAGCAAAATCGTTCACAAGCCGTTGCCGCAGGACGATCCGAAACAACGCAAGCCGGACATCACGAAGGCGAAGACGATTTTGAAATGGGAACCGAAGGTGAAACTTACGGAAGGATTGACGAAGACGATTGAGTATTTTCGAACGAAGGTGTGAAGGGTGCCAACTCAATTCACGAGTGAAAGGTTTGTGTTCCAAATTTGTTCCATGAACAACTAGTATTGGTTCGACGCGATTACATCGCCTTTTTGCAGATCGAGTAAAAAATCTACCTTTCCGATACGAACTACTAATCCACCAGTGACAAACTTCAGGTTTACGACGCGCATCTCACCAAGAAAAATCGCACTGCTCGAATTAACTACGTCTACGATATTTTTAGACCATGCTGTTTTGCCCAGACTGTCCTTTAACAAAACAGCCGCGTTTTTTGTATCAACAACAGCATATTGCTCCGATTCCTGGTTAGTAACGAACTTAGAAGATTCGGTATGTTCCGCCCTCCCAGAAGAACCGTAATCTTCACCACCCAGATTGTTCGGTTTGCTTGCACTCGCTCGGATGTGTTTGGACGAATTATCTGGCGCTTTGCAGCCGACTAGGAAGACAGCAACAGTTAAAACAAGCCCGGTGATCAATGGTGTAATGGTGTCCTTTTTCATATTTCGACTTTGCTCCGCCCACTACTTCTTATCAAGTTTGTTTTCCTTTCCAGCACGACGTCGCGGGCGTTGCTTTGCGGAAATGGATTTGATGATGGTTTTGCCGTGACCGGTTTTGGGCAGCGGAGTTTTTGCTTTTGCCGCAGCGGTGCGAATCAACCTCAACACATCTGGAGAGTTCAAGATCGCCGCCGTCGGCATACGAATGAAACGATTTTTTCTTCCGTCGCCGAGCAAAAGCTTCGCCGGATCGGGCAGCGCCGCGCCGTTGTAAAAAGAAAGGATGACTCCGTTCGCCGCCGCCGCGAGCGAGACGATGCAATCTGACGCGCGCTCGGTGGTCGCGTAGCCGATGACGAAGAAGTTGTAGTTGTCATAGACGAGTTCGTTCGCAGGCGGCAGGAGCTTGCGCATTTGTGTGCGGCATTCGCGCATCACCTTGGCAACCTTGGGATCGAACTTCGCGAGAAAGACGGCGATTTGTTTGGCAGGCGTGGTGGGCAATTTTTCCGCTTTCATGTTTTTGTCTTTGGGCCGGGCAAGGTGTTTAGTCCACGGAATGTTCGCCGCCCTTTTCTGGCCGCACCGCCGGAAGCGGCTGGGTGCTAATACCAGAAAGCGGCCCGGCCATCCGGGGTTTTATACATCAGCTTCATGTCCTTGAATCTTTTCCAGGAAACGTGGCCGTCCAGGTAAAGCAGATTGCCCCCGGCGGGTTCTTTTTTGTTCATGTGCGCCGGCCGGTGAAAGCCCAGGGTCAGATTGGCGGTGGGGATGCCGTTGACAAAATCATACGGCGCGGTGGGATTGGAGGGCGTGGCATCCACGATGAGCGGCTGCTCGGAAATGTTGTTGGTCTGGTTCATTTTCTCCAGCAGCCAGCCGTTGTTGCCGGCAGCAACCATTCCGGGCGGCATGCTGGTGTCCTGCCCGCCGTTGCCGTCCAGCCGGCGGATCAAAAAACCGTAACCCGACACCCGCCGCGTGGCGGTGAAGTTCCAGAAGCCGCCACCCAGGATGGCGCTTTGAAAAATCTCATTCTCGCTGATGCCGGCGGTGAGGCCCGGACAATAGAACACCGGCGGCCGCGCGCCGCTGGCGACGATCCCATCCGCCATCGGCATCGGCAGATCCCACAGCCACGCACCGTCCACCTTGTACTGCGGCAGCCGCTCGCGGTTGTCGTCCGTGTAGATGCGCACGGCGATGCCCAGTTGTCGCAGGTTGTTCAGACATTTGATCCGGCGGCTGCGTTCCTTGGCGGTGGCCAGGGCCGGCAACAGCAGCGCGGCCAGAATCGCGATGATGGCAATGACCACCAGCAGTTCAATCAGGGTGAAGGCGCGGGCCGATTTGGGCGCAGACGGAATAATTCGTTTCTTCTCGTGCATCGTGTGGGTTGGAGCCTATCTCAATCCGTGAGCCGTCGCCGCCCCTTTTTGCGCAATTCAGTTGTTTTTTTGGGCACCTGTTTTTTTGTCTCGCGTCTCGTTTTCGTTGCCGCATCCTGCTGCGCGTTCGGGGATTTTCTCCGCGCCGCCGATGAACACGATTTACTTCGATTACAACGCCACCACGCCGCTGGATCCGCAGGTGCGGGCGGCGATGCTGCCGTTTCTCGACGCCGTCTGGGGCAATCCTTCGTCGGTGCATCATGTCGGCCGGCGGGCGCGGGCGCGGCTGGATGATCTGCGCGACCGCGCGGCGACGGTGCTGGGGGCCAAACCCAGCGAGGTCATTTTCACCAGCGGTGGCACGGAAAGCGTCAACCTCGCCATCTTCGGAACGGCGCGCCTGCTCAAGCCGAAAGGCCGCCACCTCATCACGTCCGCCGTCGAACATCACGCCGTCCTGCACGCCTGCGAATACCTGGCGAAGCAGGAGAACTTTGAAGTGACGGTTCTGCCGGTGGACGCGACGGGACGCATCGCCGTGGAAACTTTGGCCAAGGCCCTTCGTCCCGACACAATTTTGGTTTCGCTGCAAGCCGCCAACAATGAGATTGGAACTTTGCAGCCGGTCGCGGAACTGGGCGCGTTGTGCCGGAGTCGCGGCGTTCTGTTTCACACGGACGCCGTCCAGTGGTTTGGCAAGGAACCGTTCGCCAACATCCACCAGTTCAACGCCGATCTGGTTTCCATCTGCGCGCACAAATTCCACGGACCGAAAGGCGCGGGCGCTTTATTCATCCGCTCCCCGTTGCAACCCCATCCCCTCCTGATCGGCGGTGCCCACGAGCACGAGCGCCGCGCGGGCACGGAAAATCTCCCCGCCATCGCCGGGTTGGTTGAAGCCCTCGAACGATTTGTCCGCCAGCCCGTGTTTGATCCACAGTTGCTTTCGCCGCTGACGACACAGTTGATCAAACTGGTGGATTCCCTGCCGGGCGTTCAATTCGTCGGCGCGCGGGCGCAGCGGCTGGCCAACACGGTTTCGTTTCTCGTCGAAGGCGCGGACAGCATCACACTGCTCGCCGGTTTGGATCTGGAAGGCATCTGTGCGTCGAGCGGCTCGGCGTGCTCGGCGGGATCACTGGAACCGTCGCACGTTATCTCTGCGTTGGGCGTGGAGGCGCGGCGGGCGAATTCGCTCGTGCGTTTTTCTTTGGGGCGCGATTCCAAAACGGAAGAAGTGGCGTTCGTCGAAAACGTCCTTCCAGAGATCGCCCGCCGTGGGCAACTGGCCCAACAACCCCGGCATTCTCTGTGAATGACTTGTGAGCAATGCGAACAACTGTATGCTTTGTCCTGTGTTGAAACATTGCTGGCACTTTATTGGACAGCGTTTTTTTGTCCTAAGTAGTTGCCGTGACCTTGACACTGATTTCTATTTGGCATATTCACAACACATAATAATAAGAGATTTTATACAAAAGAATTCATCTATTAAGCATCCATGAAACTGACCATCACGAAAGACCAGCTCATCAGCGGCCTGCAAGCGGTTCAAAACGTTGTCAGCTCCCGGACCACGCTGCCCATTCTCTCCAACGTCCTCCTGCGCGCGGAAGGGGAGCGCCTGGAGTTCACCGCCAC
>JANYDP010000396.1 GCA_025363535.1 Verrucomicrobiota bacterium
AGCCGCGCGTGTTTCGAGGAACTCGCCGCGCTGCCGGGAAATGATTTCGGCCTGGTGAAAAAGGGTTTGCTCATGTTGTGCAAGGAACAACACACGCTGGACGAGGAAGCCAAAACCGCTGCGCAAGCCCGCGCGCTGGGAATTCCTGCCGAAGTTCTCGACGCGAAACAGACCGCCGCGCTTGATCCAAATGTGCGGATGGACGTTGCCGGCGCGGTTTATTTTCCGAAAGACTGCCATCTGCAACCGGATCGTTTCCTGACGGCGCTGCACACGCAGTTGAAGCTGCTGGGTGCGGAATTCATCTGGGAGCGCGAGTTCGTTTGCTGGCGCGCTGAACGCAACCGCCGGATTTGCGCGGCGCGAATTAGCGACGGCCGCGAAATCGAAGGGGATGAATTCATCATTTGCGGCGGCTCATGGTCACCGTCGCTCGTGCGTGGACTGGGTTTGAAAATTCCCATTCAAGCGGGCAAGGGTTACAGCCTGACAATCCCGAAGCCGCGCCAGTTGCCGGAAATTTGCGCCATCTTCAGCGAGGCGCGTGTGGCGGTGACGCCGATGGGTGGACGGTTGAGGTTCGGCGGCACCATGGAAATGGCCGGGCTGAACGAGGACATCAATCCGGTGCGCGTGCGTGGCATCATCAACGCGGTGCAAAAATATTATCCCGAGTTCGAGCCGGAAGATTTCGACGGCATCCAGCCGTGGCGCGGGCTGCGTCCGTGTTCACCGGACGGAATGCCGTATGTGGGTCGCACAAAGAAATTTGAAAACCTCTCGCTCGCGACAGGCCACGCGATGATGGGCTTGAGCCTCGGCCCGGCGACCGGCAAGCTGATGGCGGAAATTCTCTCCGGCGAAAAACCCGCGACGGACATCGCGATACTGTCGCCGGATAGGTTTGGGTAAAGGAACAAATTTATGCTCTATGAGGGTAATGTTATAGAAGCTGTTTGCAATCATCTGAAGGACATTGGCTTTTCAATTTCCAGCAAATGCACAGTAAAGCAGCGTGGCGACGATATCGTCGCGCTGGGGACTGGGCAAATCCGGGAACTGCGTATCGAGGCAAAAGGGGAAACCAGCAGTCATGCTGCGAGTGCTCGTTACGGTAAACCCTTTAATGATGGTCAGGTTAAAAATCCATGTTGCTAACGCTTTTTTCAGAGCCGCGAAAATGACTAAGGATGGCAGCATTGGTGCAATGGCTTTCCCCAAGAATTCTTCCCATGAGCAGTGTGTTGCCAGCATTCGACACGCGATTGATGCTCTTGGCATCATCGTCTTTTGGGTTGATGCCGACCGATCTGTAACGAGTTCTCAATCTTTGAAATAACCCGCCCCAATTTCTTTTCTGATTAAAAAATGAAAACCCCAACCATGAACTGGCGCGGCGTCATTCCCGCGATGACGACCGCATTCAAACCCGATTACAGCGTGGACCACGCGTTCATCGCCAAGCGCGCACGCTGGCTGATGGACAGCGGCTGCACCGGCGTCGTCGCGCTCGGCTCGCTCGGCGAAAGCGCCACGCTGCGCTCCGATGAAAAAGTCGCGATTCTAAAAACGCTCGTCGCCGCGCTCGATGGCCGTGCGCCGGTCGTCGCGGGCATCGCGTCGTTGAGTACGGCAGAAGCGGTCGTGCTCGCGCAGGCGGCGGCGGAGGTCGGTTGCGCCGGTTTGATGGTGCTGCCGCCGTACGTTTATTCGAGCGACTGGCGTGAGATGAAAGCCCATGTGCAGGCCGTCATTCGCGCGACGAAACTTTCGTGCATGCTCTACAACAATCCGGTTTCGTACAAGACGGATTTTCTGCCGGAGCAGATCAAGGAACTCGCCGCCTCCAATCCGAACCTGCACGCGGTGAAGGAATCCAGCGCGGACGTGCGCCGGGTCACGGCGCTCAAGGCAATCTGCGGAGACCGGCTGGCGTTGTGTGTGGGCGTGGATGACGCGATTGTGGAAGGCGTGCGGGCCGGGGCGGTGTGCTGGATCGCCGGACTCGTCAATGCGTTCCCGCGCGAGTCGGTGGCGCTCTACGATTACTCGATGCGCGGCGAAAAGAAAAAGGCCGACGAACTCTACCGCTGGTTCCTGCCTTTGCTGCGCATGGACACGGTGCCCAAGTTCGTCCAGCTCATCAAACTGGTGCAGCAGGAAGTCGGCATGGGTCACGAGCGGGTGCGCGGCCCGCGCCTCATCATGGCGGGAGCGGAGCGTAAAGTGGCTTTGGAAACGCTGAAGGTCGCGCTGGCGAAGCGGCCGAAACTTTAAGGCATGAAATGCCCCGACAAAAAGTCGTTCGATAATTTCCTTCAAGCCGGGTCGAGGCTGTGTCTGGCGCTGGTGGTTTTATCGGCGCTGATGATTTTACCGGTAGGAGCGCAGTCGAATTCGCCCGCGACCACACTCGGAGAATTGCAACGGCGGCTGACGGAGCATGTCTCGCAGCCGCGCTTCGAGCCGGGTATTTTCGGGGTGAAAGTCGTTTCACTCGACAGCGGCAAAACTCTTTTCGAGCACGACGCCGCCAAACTATTCAGCCCGGCCTCCAACTGCAAACTCTACACTGTGGCGCTCGCGCTCGATCAGTTGGGCGGCGATTATCGCATCAAGACTTCGCTTTATTCCGCCGCGAAACCAAACCGATTCGGCGCGCTCAAAGGCGATCTCATCATCTATGGCCGGGGCGATCCGTGCATAAACGGTCGTTTGCACAGCAATGATATTTTTCAGGCGCTTGAACCCTTGGTGACCGCGCTGACGAACGCAGGCGTGAAGCGCATCACCGGCGATCTGATCGGCGACGAAAGTTTTTTTCACGGACCGCCGTACGGTTCCGGTTGGGACTGCGATGATCTGGAGTTTTATTACGGCGCAGAAATTTCTGCGCTCACGATCAACGACAATCTGCTGATGCTCGCCGCCAAACCGAGTACCCGCGTGGGTGCGCCGTGTGCGCTGTCACTGTCGCCACAGACCAGCTATCTCGTCCTAAGCAACCGTACGCAAACAGTCGCGGCGGGCGGCAAGCGGGACATCCACTGCTACCGACCGCTCGGGGAAAATGTGGTTTATGTTTCAGGCCAGTGGCCGTTGAACGACGTGCCACATCACGATTACCTGACCGTGCATCAGCCGGCGGGTTTGTTTGTCGCGCTGTTTCGGGAGGCGTTGGCGCGGCACGGCATCAAGGTCGGCGGAAAATTGCGCGTGGCGAACTGGCTGGATCGTCAGGCGACGCCGTTGGACTTGGGCAGGCTGGTGGAACTGGGGGCGGTGGAATCGTTGCCGTTGCGCGAACTGGCGGCGGAAATCCACAAGCCTTCGCAGAATCTCTACACTGACTTGTTGCTCGCCCATCTCGGCGCGCTGGCAACCCTGACGAACGCGGCGTTTGCGGGAACCGCCGAGGACGCAGGCATCGAGCAATTGAAAAGATTTCTCAGCAAAGCCGGCGTCCGTGCCGGCGACGTGCATTTCGAGGAAGGCTCCGGTTTGTCGCGCAACAACCTGGCCACGCCGAACGCCAGCGTGGCGTTGCTGACGTTTATGAGCCGGCACGCGGAAGCGGCGGCGTACCGAGATTCGCTGCCCATCGCGGGTGTGGATGGCACTTTGAAAAGCCGGATGAAAAACAGCTTGGCCGCCGGGAACGTCCACGCCAAGACGGGGACGCTGCGCTGGGCGAATTCGCTTTCCGGTTACGTGACGACGGCGGCGGGCGAGCATCTGGTTTTTTCCATCATGCTCAACCGCTTTGTTCCCGAGACGAATGCTTCGGCGCGCGAAGCGATAGATTTTCTGGTGACGCAACTGGCAGATTTTACTGGGCGCAGTGAAAGGTGAGGTCGCCCGGCTACCAAACACCTGCGCACTGCGGGAGCCAACTTAACATGGCTTTGCGTGACGCTCATTACCAATCCACGAGACAATTGGTCTTCGTGAACTGCGAACTTTTCGGCGTGTATTGCTGGAACTCCACGTCGGTGCCGTCCGGGTCTTTGCACCAGCATTGCCACGTTTGATCGCAACCGAGTTTTTTCGGCGTGACCGCCACGCCGTGCTTGATCAAGGCCTCGCGCAACGCATCAATGTCCTCCACTTCAAAACAGAAATGATGAATCCGCTGCTGACGGGTTTCTGTCGCCGGCCCGGCTTGGAAAACTTCGATGAACTGACCGGGGCTAACCTGGAGATAAAAGCCAAACAGCACGCCGTCCTTGAAAAAATCAAAATGCTGCGGCAAGCCCAGCACGCCGCAGTAAAATTCCCGGCTCCGGTTCAAGTCTCTGGCGAAGACGCACAGATGGGCGAGGGCTTTGATCATAGTTTTGGCAGTATCTGGGAACGATGCTGTAAATTCAATGGGCGGGAAGATTTGTTTTTGAATAGTGATTGATTTCGAAAGCATTCTATGCAATAAATCTTCGAGTCAAAACAGGATATCCCAAGAAACAAAACAGGATATCCCTATGAAAACAACCAATCCCGTCAGTCTATCGTTTCTTCTCTGCGGAGTTCTCACACTCGCGGCCACCGGACAATGTCAGGTGTATTCATTAACAGCATCCGTCAGCGGAGTTGCTGAAATGTCTTTGGGCTTTTATCAAGGCGGGTCTCCTGCTATCGGTGGAATAAATGCTAATGCGAACTTTGGCATCCTCACAGAAACCATCTATTTCGATCCGTTAAATCTTACCGTTCGTCAGGTTGGTTCCGTTGCCATGTCCTACAGCAACCCAACCAACACCCGAGCTTTGTCGCAGACGGTAGGAGGCCAGACCGTCACCGGCCAGTTGATCACAGGTCAGAAGTTTACAGGCGGTGACATCGGTTTCGACACGGGGACGCTCCCAGTGGTTTGGGATAACACTCTGCACGCATTCCGACTGCCACCCACAGGCCCATCGCATCCGGCCTTGATCGGAAAGATCCCCGTATCTGGATCCTTTTCTTTGGATACCGGCGGTCAAAACTATGCCGGGAACTTCAACTATCAAATCTTGGATGATCTTCAGGTGTTCTCCGTTTTCGCCACAAACAGCAACCCTGCCCTCCTGACTTTGAGTGGTTTCGGCGGAAACGCCTTCAACAATACTGGTGGTGGGTTCTATTACTCAGACCACTTGAACTTGACCGACTTTACGGCTAACAATGGCTTGCGGCTATCGCTCTACACCGGCAACGCCAGTGATTCGACGGACTCCATACATTGGAGTGCAGGCCCAGCGAGCGCCACAGTCGTTCCAGAACCCAATTCGCTTTCGCTGGCCGGCCTTGCCGTAAGCGCTTGCGCTCTTTTGCGTCGGCGTAAGCGATAGCTATTCAACAAATCTTCTTTTTCGGCGGCGGGTGTCTGCTCCCGATCCGGTTCAGGTCTTTCGCAATGTCAAGCAGGTGCGCGAATGCTTTGGTCATCCTGATTCTGTGCAGGCGTCATCGAAGTGGTTCCGAACAATTCCATGAGGTGACTTAAATAATAATCGGCCGATTCCCGCTTTGCAGGCAGTGGTAAATTTGTTTTCCTAAAGCCATGCTGAAAACTTCACTCGCCACCCTCGTCAACCACTGCGACCAAATTCTGCGCACCAAAGAATTCGGCGACTACGACGGCGCGGTGAATGGCTTGCAGACGGAAAACTCTGGCAACGTCACCCGCATCGCCGCCACGGTGGATGCCAGCCTCGCCACGGTGAAACTGGCCATTGCGGCCAAGGCGGACTTGCTGATCGTGCATCACGGTTTGTTTTGGTCGCCGTCGCATCCGTGGACGGGCAAACGCTACGAGCTGCTGCAACTGCTGATCGAAAACAATCTGGCGGTTTACAGCTCGCACCTACCGCTCGACGCGCATCCCAAACTCGGCAACAACACGCTGCTCTGCGCTGCGCTGGGTTTGCGGAACTTGAAACCGTTCTTCCCAAGTCACGGACGGGACATCGGTTTGCAGTCGCGCCAGAAAATTTCCAGGGACGAACTGACGAAGCGTCTGCACCGCGCGACCGGTTCAAAGCCGCTCTTGATTCCCGGCGGCCAAGAAACTTGCGAACGCATCGGCGTGGTGACGGGCGGGGCAGGGGGGGACATGAAACTGGCCGCCGAGGCAGGCGTGGACACATTCATAACCGGCGAAGGCCCCCACTGGACTTACGCGCTGGCGGAGGAACTGGGTCTGAATGTTTTTTACGCCGGCCATTACGCGACGGAAACATTTGGCGTGAAGGCATTGGCGGCGGCGCTTTCCAAAAAATTCAAACTGCCGTGGACGTTCCTCGATCATCCGACCGGGCTTTGAACAAGCCAGCAAAGAAATCGCGCTCGACACCCGCGCACGCTGTTTCCATCTTGTCGCCATGCCGCAAGCCGCCGTGCCGAAGTTTTCAAAACACCTCGCCCAGTTGAAAAAACTGCTGCCCGGGGAAATGCTTTCCGATGCCGCCAGCCTCGCGAAATATGCGGGCGACAAATGGTTTGCCACGCATCAACCGGAGGCCGTTGCCTTGCCGCGCTCCGCGAAATCGGTTTCCGCACTGCTCCGTTACGCCAGCCACCATAATATTCCCGTGACGCCGCGCGGCGCGGGCTACGGCTACGTCGGCGGCTGCGTGCCGGTGCGCGGCGGCATCGTGCTGTCGCTCGAACGCCTGAATCGCATCCGGGAAATCAACGCGGCGGATTTCGTCGCCGTGGTCCAGCCGGGCGTCATCACGCAGGTATTTCAACAGGCGGTGGAGAAACTTGGCCTGTATTATCCACCCGATCCCGCAAGCCGCGCCGATTGTTCGCTCGGCGGCAACATCGCCACTAATGCCGGCGGGCCGCGCTGTTTGAAATACGGCGTCACCCGCGACTACGTGCTCGGCCTGGAAGTGGTGCTGGCCGACGGCTCCATCGTCAAACTTGGCGGGCGCACGCACAAAAACAAAACCGGCTTTGATCTGCACCGGCTCTTCGTCGGTTCGGAAGGATTGCTCGGCGTGGTCACCGAAGCCACGTTGAAACTCCTGCCGCTGCCGCCGTACCGCGCGAATCTCGCCGTGGGTTTTTCCTCCATGCGCGCCGCGCTGCAATCGCTGCAGGCGATTTTTGCGGCGGGCATTTTGCCGTGCGCCCTCGAAGTGGCGGATGCTTTCACGCTCGCCGCCGCTTACAAACGCACGAAGAGCGAAAGCCTGCGCGGCTGCAAGGCGCACCTGATCGTGGAACTCGACGGCCAGAAAAAATCCGTGGAGTCGGAAATCCGGGCGCTGGAAAAAATTGTCCGGCACCGGAAACCGCTCTTTGTCCAACGCGGCTTGGGTGACGAGCAATGCGAGAAAGTCTGGCAGATTCGCCGCGAGTTTTCCTACTCCCTCCGCGACACCGGGCTTACGAAGTTGAACGAGGACATCGTCGTGCCGCGCGGAAGACTGGAAGACCTGTTCAGGTTCGCCGCAACGTTGCAGAAGAAGCACGGCCTGACTATTGCCTGTTTCGGCCATGCTGGCGACGGCAATATCCACACCAACGTGATGGTGGACTATAGGCAGCCGGATTCGAAAGAACGCGCTGACGCTGCGCTCGACGAATTGTTCAAGCAAGTCATCGCGTGGAACGGTTCGATCACCGGCGAACACGGCATCGGTCTGGCCAAGAAACGCTGGTGGCCGTTGGCGGCCTCGAAGGAAGTGCGCGACCTGCATCTCGCGGTGAAGCGGGCGCTCGATCCGAAGATGATTTTGAATCCGGGGAAATTTGTCTGACCGCTTCAGTACGCCACGATGGAACGTACCGGATGTCCGCCGAGGCGTTTGCGGCCGTCGAGAAATTTCAATTCGATGAGGAAGCTAGTTTCCAAAATCTTCGCCCCCAGCTTTTCCATCAGCGCAATAGCCGCCGCTGCGGTTCCGCCGGTGGCTAGCAGGTCATCAATCAGCAGCACGCGGCTTCCAGGATGCAGGGCGTCCACATGCATCGCAATCGTCGCGCTGCCATACTCGAGGTCGTAGGACTGCTCGTGGGTTTGATACGGGAGTTTGCCCTTCTTACGGACGGGCACGAACCCGGCCTGAAGTTTCACGGCGGCGGCGGCGGCGAAAATAAATCCCCGCGCGTCAATCCCCACAACCGAATCCACATCGCCGGGCTTGAAGCCATCAATGAGCAGATCAATGCAGCCATTGAAAAGCCGGGCGTCGGCGAGCACGGGCGTGATGTCCTTGAACTGAATGCCCGGCTTGGGAAAGTCGGGGACGTTGCGGATGGCGCGTTCGATGTCAGCGGCGGTCGGATGGGGTAGGGGCATGTGAAAAGGGAAAGCAGTTTTATTTTCGGTTGGCTTCGAGGCGTTCGATCATCTTGCGTAATTTCCGCAGCGCGATGTTTTGGATCTGGCGGACGCGTTCACGGGTGACGTTGAATTTCTCGCCCACTTCTTCCAGGGTTTTTTCCGTGCCGCCATCGAGGCCGAAGCGGAAACGTAGAATGGTGGCCTCGCGCGGATCCAGTGTCTTGACCATGTCTTGCAACATGTCTGTGACGGTTTTGTCCTCCAGTTGTTCGTAGGGCGTGTCGGCGTTTTCATCCTGCACGACTTCGGAGAACGTGTTGGAATCCTCGTCGCCAATCGGCGCGTCCAGCGAGGCCGGGCGCACGGCGGCGAGGCGCATCTGAGAAACGCGCGAGGCGGTCAGGCCAATCTCAGCGCCCAACTCCTCGTCGGTGGGTTCGCGGCCCAACTCCTCCTGGAGACGTAACGCCACGCGGCGCATTTTGGAAATTTTGTCCACGAGATGCACCGGCAAACGGATGGTCTTGGACTGGTTGGCGAGCGCGCGTTTGATGGACTGCTTGATCCACCAGGAACCGTACGTGGAAAGCTTGCCGCCCTTGGCGGGATCAAAGCGTTCGACGGCTTTCATCAAACCGATGTTGCCTTCGCTGATGAGATCGAGCAGCGGCAGGCCGATGCCCTCGTAATCGCGGGCGATTTTGACGACCAGGCGCAGGTTCGCCTTGATCATGTGTTCGCGCGCTTTTTTGTCGCCCTTCTTGATGCGCGCGGCGAGTTCGATCTCCTCCTGCGGCGTGAGGAGTTTTACCAAACCGATTTCGCGCAGGTAGAGTTTGATGGCGGTGTCGCCATCGTACGGCACGCGGTCGCGGTCGGGAACAGGGGCAAGCGCCTCGATCTTCGCGACGAAAGCGGTGTCGCCCGGCTTGACGAGTTTTGGATATTCGTTGGGCGACGCGGGTTCAGGCCCGGATTTGACGGCAGATTTTTTGTCCGCCACCGGTGTTTTTTTTGAAACGCGTGCGGCAGCCCGTGGCTTCGATGCCCGGGTGGGCTTTTGGTTTTTGGATTTTGCAGCCATAAAAAACTTGGCAAAGACTTAGATGAGAGACGCCGTCGCGCAAGACAAATCATGCCAGTCAAACGCCGAACAACCGGTCGCCGGCGTCTCCCAAGCCGGGGACGATGTAGGCCTTCTCGTTCAGCTTGCGATCAATCGCCGCTGTGAAGATTGGAACCCGGGGATGTTTTTTTTGCACGCGCCGGATGCCTTCGGGCGCGGCGAGCACATGCACCAACCGTACGCGTCTGGCACCATGTTGAAAAATCAAATCCAGCGCCGCACCCGCACTGCCGCCGGTCGCGAGCATGGGATCAATGATGATGACTTCAAACGCGCTCAGGTCTGGCGGGAGGCTTTTATGATAAGAAACCGCGCGCATGGTCGTCTCCTCGCGTTTCAAGCCGATGAAGCCCACCCGCGCACCAGGCAGTAATTGCAATACCGAATCCATCATGCCCAACCCCGCCCGTAGCACGGGCACCAACACCACGTCCCGCTGCAACTGGAAGCCGCGCGTCCGGGCCACCGGTGTTTTTACCGGCACAGTCTTCACGGCGAATGAGCGCGTGGCTTCGTACATCATCAGCAGGGCCAGTTCGTTCAACACCCGCCGGAACTCCTGCGACTGGGTGCGCTCGTCGCGGAGGCGCGTGAGGTTATGCTGCACCAGCGGATGCTGGATGACGGTGACGCCTTTCATTCAATGGAGCGCCATCGGCGACAGGAAATAAAGATGCCCGGGTTCAACCTTCAGCCCGTTCATGCCGAGGTCCACTTTGATGGCAGGAGCTTCGGCCTTGCCGAACATGCGGAAAAAATCTGACAGTTCGTAGCGCAATTTGTATTGCACGAGGTTGGCTTTCTTGGCACCCCCGATGGCCAGGGCGCGTTTGACGGCCTTGTCAAAATTGCCGACCTCGTCCACGAAACCCAGTTCCTCGGCACGCCGGCCCGAAAGCACGCGGCCATCCGCATAATCCTTCCAATCTGTTGCGAGCGCTTTCCCTTTGCCCTCGATGTTTTTTTGATTCTGTTCGTGCGCCGCCGTCCGGCCTTCGTCCACGACGAACTTGAACCGGCCGTAGGTTTCGTCAATCAGCGACTGCACCATCGCCCGTTCATCCGTCGGAATTTCCCCCGGCTCGCGCTCGCCGCTCAACATGTCCTTGTGCGCGCCGCTTTTGTAAACATTGGGTTGCAGGCCGATCTTGTCCATCAGTCCGCGATAATTATAGGAGTGCATGATCACGCCGATGCTCCCGGTGATGGTCATCTCGTTCGCCACGATCCACCGCGATGCCGACGCGATGTAATAGCCACCCGATGCCGCGAGATTGCCCATGGAAGTGATAACCGGTTTGGAGCCTTTGCCGGTTTGAAAATCCTTGAGCAGTTTGTAAATCTCATCGGAAGCCAGTACCTCGCCACCGGGCGAATCCACCTTGAAGAGTACCGCCTTGACCTTGTTGTCCTCGCGCGCGCGTTTCAATTCTTCCTTGATTTTTTCCACCATGGTCAGGCCACCTTGATCGAGTAAGCGGCTGGTGATGATGCCTGAAACTTCTACCACCACAATCTTGTTGGCGGAATCATTATCTTCGACCACCACCTCATCCAACCTCGGTCCTGCAGATGCCGAACCAACGTGAGCTAACGGCATCAAGCCGTCCAGCCACTGACTCAGATTGCCAAATAAACTAACGGCCAAAAGTACCAGGAGTACGATCGCTGCAATCATCCAACCGCGGTTCTTGTGAGGACGTGGCGAAGGTGAAAGGATTACCGGGGGTGTGGTAAACGGAGGCGGAGGAGAAGCGACTGGCGGAACATCGTTAGTATCCATAGTGTGGGAAAACTATCGCACCGGCCTGCGGACGGCAAGGGGATTGAAAATGCGTCTGCACATTGGGAAATTATTTCCATCAAATAGATCGACTTGGATTTTTGATAATTTCTGAAATGCATCAATGAGACTCTTTGATGTTCCAAGCGAATATCAACCCAAGGCGATTGTTGAATAACGAAGTCCACAAATCTGTTGTCTGAGTCAGAGGAGGGCTGGATGAGGTCGGGATCTATTTTCGGCGGCGGCGGGCGGCCAGGCCTGCGAGCGCGAGGAGCGCCCCGGCGGCAGGCTCGGGCACCGGGTTGTAAACAATCACATCTTGATAGGCATGTTGCGGGTCATGCGGCTGGCCCGGTGCCCACAGATTCAAC
>JANYDP010000421.1 GCA_025363535.1 Verrucomicrobiota bacterium
TCGCAACGTCCGAAAGCGCCAGAGGACTGGCGCACTCCAAGACGCTGCCGCGCACACAGCGAAACGTCTGGCCGGATTTTCCCTGATCGAAGTCATGGTGGCGATTTTGATTCTCGGCATTGCCCTGGCAGGATTGACGCATGGCATCACGACGGCGCTGGGGTCGAACAAGGAATCCGAATTGCAAACCACCGCCGTGCTGCTCGCGCAGGGAAAGCTTGAGGAACTCCGCGCCACGCCCGGCATCAAGGACGGTTCGGACGAAGGCAGTTGCGGCGCGGGACTTGATCTCTACCGCTGGAAACAAACCGTGACCGCCACGGATCTGGACGGCCTGCACGATGTGGAAGTCGTTGTTGAAAACTCGCGCACCGGCCAGGCGATCTGTGATCTGCGGACGTTGCTGTTTGAAGTGCCCCCCAGCAATGACACCGGCAAAGGCAAGGACGCAAAATCAAAAAAGAAAGCGAGCGGCGGACGATGAACGTGTGCTGCTCACCTTCGGCAACAACGGAGCGCCAGTCTCCGACCCGGCACGTTGAGGCAACACGCTGCTTCAAGCCGGGCCGGAGGCCGGCGCTCCAACGCGGCTTCACCCTGATTGAAGTCGTCATCAGCGCGGGCTTGATGTCGCTCATTTTGGTTAGTGCGTATCTGTGTTTGAACGCCGGACTTTCGAGCAAAAAAATGATCGAGCCGCGCGCGGAGATCATCCAAAACGCCCGCGTGGCCATGAATCTTCTGGCCGCCGATTTGCGCAGCGCGTGTCCGCTGGCCAAGGAGTATCAGTTCCTCGGCGTGCACCGACTGCTCGGCGAGATGGATGCGGACAACCTTGATTTCGCCACGCACAATTACACGCCGCGCCATCCGCACGAAGGCGACTTTTGCGAGGAAAGTTTTTATCTCGATCAAGATCCGGAGACCGGCAAGTTCAGCCTCTGGCGACGACGCAATCCGACCATCGCCCTTGATCCGCTTTCCGGCGGGAACAAGGAGGAAATTGCGAAAGGCGTCGTCGGCGTGCGGTTTGAATACTTTGACGGCCTCGACTGGTACGACACCTGGGGCGAACTCCCCAATGGCAAGCGGCAGACTTCCGAGAAAGTTCAGCCCAATCTTACCGGAATGCCCGAAGCCGTCCGCATCACGCTCAGGCTCGATTCCAATCCGAAGTCGAAAAAAACTCCCGACGATGAACCCCAGCCAGCCGAACCGCCGTTCATTTTTCAAACCGTGGCCCGGCTGAATCTCGCGACAGGTGCGGCGCAAACTTCTTCCAGCAGTGACGCGGCGGATGCCGGCGCTGGAGTTCAGGGCGGAGGAAGTTTCTAGCCATGCAAACTGGATTTACGATTTGCAATTTGCGATTTACGAGCGGACTTCGCTTTTCGCACAGGCTCGTAAATCGTAAATCGCAAATCAAAAATCCCGCGCGCGCTTCCATCCTCATCGGCCTGCTCTGGTGTGTGGCGCTGCTGTCCATCGTGGTGATTTCCGTGTTGCACACCGCGCGGATGGATTTGATGGTCGGGAAAAATTACGGCGACCGGATTCAGGCGCATTATCTTGCACTCGCGGGCATCGAGAAAGCCAAGGCGTTGCTCTACAAAAATGCGCAGGAACGCAGCCGCAGCGGAAAGAACCACACGGGCGAACTCTACAACACCCCGGAACAGTTCCGCGACATCACGTTCGGTCGCGGACAATTCCGCGTGCTGCGCCGCGCGCGGCAGGACGAGGGCGGCGGGATTGTCTATGGCGTGTGCGACGAGGAAAGCCGCCTTAACCTCAACACCGCCGACACCGAAGCGCTCGGAAAACTCAAAGACATGTCCGCACCCATCGCCGCCGCCATCACCGATTGGCGCGATGCCGACAACACGCCGTCGCCGGGCGGAGCCGAGGCCGAGTATTACCTTTCGCTGCAACCGCCGTATCAGCCGCGCAACGGCCCGTTCCAAACCGTGCGCGAACTGCTCATGGTCAAAGGCATTTCCAGCGACCTCTTGCTCGGCCGCGACACGCAGCAAAACGGTTTGCTCGAATCCGCCGAGGACAGCTCGGAAAGTTCCGCCCGCACCGACGACCAAGCCGCCGACGTGGACACCGGCTGGGCGGGAATTCTCACAGTGGATTCCACGGTCAACAACGTGAGCGCCAGCGGCACGGACCGCGTCAACGCCCAGTCCGCCGATGAAGCCGCGCTGACCGGGGTGTCGGGGATCACGTCGGACATTGCGCGGGCCATCACCGCCTATCGTGGACAAAATCGTTTCACCTCGATCGCTGATCTGCTCGACGTAACGCGACCACAGAACAATCAGAACCAAAATTCGTCGCGCGGAAATTCACGCTCGAATCAATCATCGCCGAACCAAAATCAGGGCAACGCTTCCGGCCCCAAGGTCATTGATTCCAATCTGCTCATGGACATCGCCGACGACCTGACCGTCGCCGATGGCACCGGTGCCCAGGCCGGGCTCATCAACGTCAACACCGCCAGCCTCTCCGTACTGGCTTGTCTCCCGAACGTGAATCGCGAACTGGCGCAGGCAATCATTTCGTATCGCCAGTCGAGCGACTTTCTTCCCAATATCGCGTGGCTCCTCAAGGTGCCGGGCATGAACCAGGAAATTTTCAAGCAAGTCGCCCCGCTCGTGACCTCACGTTCGGAAACCTTCCGCATCTTGAGCGAGGGCAAGGTGACTTCCACCGGCGCGCGGCAACGCATCCAGGCCATCGTCCACGTCGGACTGAATAATGTCGCCACGCTTTCGTATCGGGAGGATGACTTGTGACGCGCTTGCAGAAAATCGTGGCGGTGTCTCGGCAGAGCGCCGCACTCTTTGCCTCTGAAACGCAAGTTTGCGGCGCTCTGCCGAGACGCCGCCACGCCAACAGGAAAACATTTTGCCCATGAATTCAACGCCGGTTTACATCGAGATCAGCCAGGCCTCGCTCAAGGTGCTCAAGGAAGATGCCGGGCTGGAACTGCCGCTGGAGCGCGACACCAGCGGACGCCTCACCGCTGCGTGCAAGGAAAAGCTTGTCGCCGGCCTGCAATCATTTCTGGATCGCAAACCCTGGCAGCCGCGCACCAACGCCTTCTGCGCCATCGGCGCGAACGGGGTTTTACTGCGCCGCCTCACCCTGCCCGCTTCAGCCAAAGAGGAATTTCAACGCCTGCTGCTGCTGCAGATTGAAAATGAATTTCCGCTTCCGCCCGACGATCTCGCGTGGGGCTGGCAACCGGTTGAAGCCAACAACAACAAGGCGGCCCACCGTGAAGTTCTGGTTGCGGCCGTAAAAAAAGAGGGCGTGGAAGATTACGCAAACGTGCTTTCAACGTGTGGCGTGAATCCGGTTTTCACGGTGGGCGCGCTGGTGCGGAAATCGCTTTGCCCGCCGCAGCTCAACCCGTACGCGATCCTCGAACTTGGACGCAGCCAGTCGGAACTGGTGACGTTTGACCCCGGCGTTCCCGTCACCCTTCGCGCGCTGCCTCCGGCGAACGGTGCGTCGCTCGCCGAAGCCGTCCGAAAAAACCTCGGTGCAAACTGGCCCGGGCGAAAGGTGTTCCTGACCGGCGCAAACGACGAGCAGGCTGCGCAACTTCAGCGGCAACTTGGCAACGGCGTGGCTTGCGAAGCACTGAAGATCGCCGGCATTCTCGGTCTGAAAAAATCCGTGGAGCAAAACGGCGGATCACCACCGCTGGTGCTGCAAGTCAAAACCAAACGAGTCGGCGGTTCCTTAAACCTTTCCGCGCCCGACGTGAAAAAGTGGGCGGTGCGCGCGGCGGCCCTTTTGTGCGCGCTGCTCATCCTGCCGTATGCCGAAGCCCTCTTGCTGAAACCGTTCCTCGCGCGAAAACTTTCCGCCCTCAAGGCGGACAAGGGCCGGCTGGCCGTGATTGATCGCGAGTTGGAATTTCTCCAGTCGCTTAAACAAACCCAGCCGCCGTACCTCGATGCGATGTATATTCTGGCCAAGTCCACGCCGCAGGGAGGCAAGATTGATTCGCTCACGATGAACCGGCGAGGGGATGTTTCGTTGCGCGGTTCACTGCGCGACGCCACGCAGGTTACGGACTTTCGCACCAAGTTGATCGGCTCGGGATTCTTTGCCAGCGTCGCCGTAGAGGAACAGGCTCCGACTCCCGACCGGCAAAAATTAAACCTGCGCATCAGCGCGCAGTGGAAATCCGTCGAAGCCCGCGCCGGACTGACCAACGGCCCGACCGCCGAGGAAATCGAAAAGGCCAAGACTGGCGGCAAAGATACGAAAGGCGGCGGAACCATGCCGCCCGGAATGATGCCAGGGATGCCAGCGAGCGGATTGCCGCCCGGCTTCAAGTTGCCACCCGGGGTCTCCTTGCCAGCGGATCTGCCGCCGGAAGTTTTGAAACAACTGCAATCCGCACAGCATTGAACTCATGCGAACTTTGAATCCACAGGAAAAACGCACCATCCGCTTCGCCGGCGTGGGCATCGCCATTTATCTGGCGCTGTTCGGCGGCTTCAAGGTCTGGAAATTTTTCGAGCGGCAGCGCACCGATTACCGGCAACTGGTCGCCGAGGCTGAGAGCCTGAAAATCGAGGTCAAGCGTTACGAGGGGAAAAT
>JANYDP010000428.1 GCA_025363535.1 Verrucomicrobiota bacterium
CCAACAAACCCGTGGGACTTGTGTGAAAAAAGTGTTCGCCATCGTGACGAAGGAAACCCCGGGGGCGACAATAGTGCTGCTTCAGGGTGAATTTCGAGAGGTAGTCTGGGCTGTCGGTGGCCGTTCCGCCGAACCTCAGGACCGACCTCGTGGCCGCGCAGGTCGTTACTGTTGCGAGGGAAGCGACTAGCAGGTTGTTGAAAAAGGCTGCTTTTCGGTGTGAACCCCTTTTGATGGCTCTGATTTTATCACCGCGCGTGAAATTCGGGGCGAGTGTGTTCCCCTTCACCGCTTCTGGCTCAGCGTCTGCGGGCGGTTGACCAGCGTTTTTGCGCCGTTCCGCCGCCGCATTTGCGGAATTTGAGTAACTTAGTTGGCGCTGGCCAGTTCCAGTCGCGCCATCCGGAGGAGATTGTAAGTGCCCGCCACGAAGTAACCCCAGGCTTGGGTGCGGTCCGCGCCTCGGTAGCGGCTGCGTCTCAATCCGCCCACCGTTTTCATCCAGCCGAAGATTTCCTCCACCCGTTTGCGAATCCGCTGGCTGGTTTGATAGCCGGGTTGGGCGGTGGTGCGCGCATCTAGTCCCGGGACCTGCACGCCCTCTTTGCACGCGACGTGCGGCGCCAGCCCCCGGTCCCGGCACGCCGTCACGAAATCCTTCCGATGATACCCTTTGTCTCCACCGAGGGTCTTGACCGCCACGCCGTCGTGGCGTTGAGCGTGTTCGTCCACTTGGCGCAGCGCCATCACCGGTTCGGGGGCGGTGATCGGGTTGTGAATCGTGAAGTCGGCGCACAGCCCATTGCGGTTCTCCATCAGGATGTGCCCGCCAAAGCAGAGCTTCGCTTCTTTGCCCTGGGCCTTCCGATACAGCACACTCTCCGGATCCGTCGTGCTCTGGTGCGTGTCGTTGCAGCGCGTTTCGCCGCGGAAGTTCACGCTGGGATTGCCGGGGTCTTCGGCTTTGGCCGCCTGTACTTTTGCGGCGTCGCTCCCGTCCTTGCGGACAAAACTTTTCAAACTCGCCCACGATTCGATGAGCGTGCCGTCGGCCGTAAAATGTTCGTCGCTGGTCCAGCCTTCCTGGCGGGAGAGTTCATACACTTCCGCGAAGAAGAGCTTCGCCACGTCGGCGGAGAGCACGCGTTCGTAGTTCTTGGCGAACACGCTGTGATTGAAGCTCCCCTCGCTAAACTCCCGGTCGAGAAACCAGAGCCAGAGCAGATTGTAACCCAGTTGCTCGGCGAAGAGGCGTTCGCTGCGCACCGTGTAGAGGGCGGTGAGGACGCGGGCCTTCAACAACTGTTCCGGCGGGATACTGGGCCGGCCCAACTCCTCATAGAGTTCCTCGAACAGCGGCGAAAGCGTTTGGAGCACCGCGTCCACGCGGCGCTTGATGCCCCGTAACGGATGCGTGGCAGGCACGCATTGGTTGAGGTTGATCACCGTCAGGAAGTCGGGTTGGGCTTGTGGTTTTCCGCGCATGTTTCGCAGACGCAGCTTCCCGCCGCCTGTTCAAACTGCCGCCTAACTTTTTCAACAACCTGTTAACCGTGCGCCAGGAACGAGTCCTGAAGCGCCGCACCCACGCCGCCGACTTCCGGCATTTGAAAACCCTGGAAGAGTTCGACTGGCAGTTTAATCTCACCATCCAGCGCAAACAGATCTACGAACTGGCCACCGGCGCTTTCATTCGCAAGTCCACCGATGTGTTTTTCGTCGGCCCGCCGGGCGTCGGCAAAACCCATCTGGCCCAGGCCATCGGCTACGAAGCCATCAAAATGAACTTCCACGTGCTCTACCGCTCCATCTTTGATCTTGTGCGTGACTTCTTGAAAGACGAAGCCTTCAGCCAGCAGGAGCGCACCGTCCGCAAATACCTCAAACCCGACTTGGTCATCATTGATGACATGGGGCTCAAAAGCTTGCCGCGGCACAGCGCCGAGTATTTGCTGGAAGTCATTATGCGCCGTTACGAAAACCGCGCCACCATCATGACCAGCAACCGCCCCCTCGAAGACTGGGGCAAGCTCCTGGGCGACGTGCCCAGCGCCTCCGCCATTCTGGACCGCTTCCTCCACCATGCCCAAACCATCGCCATCACCGGCCGCAGTTACCGGCTCAAAGATCAAGCGCTCGTCGCCCCGCCGGAAGGAAAAACCAAAGCCAAGCCCAACGAACCTTCGACCGCAGGGAGCGCGAGCAAGAGCTCGGAAGCTCGCTCCCTGCTAGCTTAGCTGGCACCTAAACCCCTTGCATGAAACCGCAGAAATGATATGAACCACCCCGCCTCAGACTGGCCGGTTTTGATTCGACCTTTGGTGGCTGGTTTTGATTCGACCCCTGACAGTGTTGACGGCGAATACTGTGCCAACGCCTGAACTGCCACCGCCCCACGTTGTTCCATACAACCAGTTGCCTGACGCAACCAATCCAGCCTCGGGGAAAAT
>JANYDP010000436.1 GCA_025363535.1 Verrucomicrobiota bacterium
CCTCCGCCCGGTTGCAACCGGGCGGAGGAAGGCGCGACGTGAGAACGTTGACCCCGCGCTTACGCGCTTGATGATCGAGGCGCGAGATGCTTTCCGTTTAGGCAAACGTCTAACGCGTCCCGATTTGCCAAAATTGATTAATGAGCGAGGGAGAGGACTGATGCCAAATGAGGTAAAGGGGCCGGGACGACGAGAACCACTACAAAATCAGGAACCGTTGTAACCTTTTCGGGCGCTCGTCCGTAGCCTAGGGTGAAGGTAAGTCTGTGCTTGATGCACGAACTTATGAACGGCAGAAATACGAAACAAAACAACGAAACCAAAACAGACCCGTCATGAAATATCTTTTCAAATCCACCGTGCTGATGGGATGCCTGATCTCGGCGGCCATGTCCTCAATGGCGAACCCAGCGGAACGTTCAGCGGTCATTGACGACCCCGCTTGGGTGCTGCACCTGGATGTGGATGCCTTGCGGAAGTCAGCCGTGGGCGCGTACATTTTAACTGAGTTGCACAAGCCAGAAAAGGAACTCCAATTTTTCGTGCTCAAGGCCGCGCTCGGTTCGGACCTGCGCACGGCGCTGCACGGAATCACGGTTTATGGCGCCTCTCCCTCGCCGGACGATGGCGTGGCGCTGGTGTATGCAGACATCAACACCGAACGGCTGATGGCTCTGGCCAAGCAGGCTGAAGACTACCGCGCGACTGCGCATGGCAAGCATCAGGTTTCTAGTTGGATTGATGCCAAGCGGCGCGAGAAGGAGGGTGGCCAGCCAAGAACCTACTCGGCTATTTATAAGGATCAGATGGTGGTCTTCGCACAGCGGGAAGAGCGCTTGACCCGGGCATTGGACGTATTGGACGGCAGCACTCCGAGTCTCGCCAAAGGTGCCGCGTTCCCCAAATTTGGCGCTGGTGAACCGGGGATCGTTCAAGCCGCTGCGCGACAGATTGACGTTCCCGCAGATAACCCGACTGCGGCGGTGTTCAAGCAGGCCAGACTCATCGGTCTGGAGGTCCGCGAATCCGGCCAAAACCTCCTGGCAAATCTCTCCCTCGAAACCAAGAGCCAGGAAGCTGCTCCGCTGGTCGCCGACGTTGCCCGCGGGATCATCGCCATCATTGCGCTGCAACCGGACAATTCCGATGCCGTAAAACTGGCGCAAAGCCTGTCGGTGCAACAAACGGGAACCATTATCGGCGTAAAGTTGAAAATTCCGGCGGACGATGTCGTTGCGGCCATCAAGGCCGACGCCGCCAAGAAAGCGGTGAAAGATGCGTCCGCGAAGTAGCCCGCACTTTTGCGCAGGATGATTACTGATCCCGGCACGCCTGCGGATGAAGAACTCGCCCGCGAAGCCCAGAGCGGCTCGCTGGAATGTTTTGAGGAACTAGTCAGGCGATACGAAACGCGGCTCTATCGGTTCCTCGCCCGTCTTTGCCGCAACGACGCGGATGGCGCGGACCTGACCCAGGAAACATTGGTGACCGCTTACACGAAATTGGGAAGCTATGACCCGTCGCAATCCTTCGCCACCTGGCTGTTCATCATTGCGCGGCGAAAGTGTATTGATCATCTGCGCACCCAGCGGCCCGTGGATGAAAAGGCGTTGCCGGAAAGTATGGACGAGGACAGCCCGGCGGAACTCGCGGCCCGGCGCGATGAGCAATCCGATCTCTGGCAGCGCGCCCGGGCCGTGTTGTCCGAAGTGCAATTCCAAGCCGTGTGGCTGAAATATGTCGAAGAACTGAATGTGGCGGAGATTGCAAACGTGCTGCGACGCACCCAGACACATGTCAAAGTAATTTTGTTTCGGGCGCGCACGGCGCTGGCCGCAGCGATGGACGTTCCGCCCGGCGAGAAACGGCCGCTTGCAAAGGCAGCAATGCCCGGCACGCCCGCCAGTTCCCGCAGCACATTCAACCTTGGAAAAACCGAATGAAAACCTGGATCAAAAAATTCCAAATCTCGGCCGCGCTCGACGAAACACGATCTTCAGAGCGTGCTACAGAATCGGTGGCGGCGCGACCCGACGAACTCCGTCAGTTTGAATCGGCGCTGCATCGCCTTGATCGCCAGCTCAAAGACGCGCGTCTCGCTGGTGCCGCGCCAGACGACCTTCACGCAGCCATCATGCGCCGCGTGCGAAATGTCGCCCGTCAACCGGAACCCCCCGCCGCCCGGACGGTCTTTCGCTCGCGCTGGTTGTTCGCTCCCGGATTCGCGTTGCTGGCCGTGCTGGGGTTATGGCTGGCCTTCCCTGAAAAAACTCCTGATGCGCCCGCGATCAGTTCCGTTGAAAGCGCCCGTTCGTTGGAAGTCGCCGCCTCCACCTTGGAGATGGGGCGCGCTGCCGCCCAAACCGTTTCGGCGGCCGCACTCGCCCCCATGGAAAAAGAAATCATCCTGCTCCGCAGTGATGCCCGTCGAGCAATGGATTTAGTTTTCGCCAGCCTGCCGCAAGACGCCGGGGCATTTGTCGAGTCGGGAAAAAATCGTCCGCCGCTTTGAGTTGACTCCTGACGCTATGAAAACCAACCGCGCCGTCATCCTCGCCTGCATCGTTTCTTCGGTAACAGTCGTTCTACACGCCGCAGGGAATGCTGCCGCTGACTGGATCAACGACCTGAGTCCCATCACGGCGAAAGATTGGAACTACGACCGCGCCGCCCATCTGCTGGAGCGGGCCGGGTTCGGTGGCACGCCGGACGAGGTGGCGAAACTCGCCGCCATGACGCCCGAAGCGGTTGTCAATTTCCTCGTTGATTACGAGAAGGTTGATGACCGCTTACTGCCCGCGTTCCAGCCTTCCGGCATTTATCCGAACGGCTGCAAGCTCGCGCCGCTGGGCGAGGTGGTGAAGGACGTGTTCGCCACCGGCAAAGCCTACGGCATTCCCGCCGCGCGCGAAGGCGATCTTCCGTTTCAGCCAACCGTCAATGAGTTCTACACGCTGCTCTTCAGCGAACACGCGGAGATGCTGCGGGCCAGTCAATGGTGGGCCAACCGGATGCTGATCACGCCCCGGCCATTTCAGGAAAAGCTCACGCTCTTCTGGCACGGCCATTTCGCCACCAGCCAGGAAAAGGTGACGAACTACGAACTCATGCTCGGACAAAATGAAACCTTGCGGCGGCACGCCAACGGCAATTTCCGCGACCTGCTCCGCGCCATGGCGCAAGACCCGGCGATGCTTGTCTGGCTCGACAACCGCGAGAACGTGAAGGGCAAACCGAACGAGAATTTCGCCCGCGAAGTCATGGAATTGTTCTGCATGGGCGAAGGCCAGGGCTATTCCGAGGCGGACGTCCGCGAACTGGCGCGCGCCTTCACCGGCTGGACGTTGCGCCCGATCAAGACGACCAAGGATGAAGCGCGTTTCATCGCCGATCCCAAGCTGCATGACGAGGGGGCAAAATCATTTCTGGGCGAGAGCGGAAAGTTCAGCGGTGACGAGGCCATTGAAATAATTCTCAAGCAGCCGGCGCCCCCGCGTTTCATCACGCGCAAAATTTATCGCGCGTTTGTCCGCGACGACCTTTCGCCGGAACTTAATAACCAGCTCGCGCGATTGCTGGTAAAGTCGAATTACGAATTGAAGCCGCTGCTCAAGACCATTTTTCTTTCCCGCGATTTTTACTCCGCGCCTTCCGTTGGCACACAGATCAAGGCACCCGTTGACTATCTCGTCTCCACCTGGCGCAAGCTCGGACTGCGCGCCATTCCCACCATGCCGGACTTCAACGAAGCGGCGGGCGCTCTCGGCCAGGTGCCGTTCTATCCGCCGAACGTCGCGGGCTGGCCGGGCGGTCGGTCGTGGATCAACCCGGCCACGCTGCTCACGCGCGGCAATTATCTTCACGGGTTGTTCTTTCCGAAACCGGACACCTTCGTCGCGCCGGACAAGGTCGTCCTTGAAGGCTACCGCAACATCCCGGAAATGTTTCCGAAATACGCCATCCAGCCGCAACTCTGGAACGCCAAAACGCAGCGCATGGAACCGGTCTCGATGAAAGATTATCGCGCGTTTCTCGCCCGCCTGGATTCCGGGCCGCTGCGCGCCAAGGGCGTTGACACCGGCCCGATGCCGGCTTCCGGCTCGATGATGATGGCCGGCGGCGAGTCGAAGTCGCAGATGAGCCAGCTCTCCGACAGCGAATGGTTCAATCTGGCCGTGGGCGTGTATGACGGATTCGTTGAAGCGTTTAATCGCGTGAAGCCCGTTCCGCGTGCGCCGGCGGAGATTGATTTCGTCGCGATGCTGCAAACTTCCCACGCCACCAACGCCGATGAAGCGGTGGATTATTTCTGCCGCCGTTTCTTGAGCGTGGAGTTGCCGCCAGATCGCCGCGCTGCCATCACCGATTTTCTGAAAGCCGAATTGAACTCGGCGCAACTCGACTTTAACAACCCGCAACTGCCGGAGGTGCTGCGGCGCACCGTGCATTTGATTTTGAGCGCGCCCGAATACCAAGTCGGTTGACCAGTTTTTTGAAAGGCCAAACCATGAACATCATCCATCGTCCGTTGGTCCGAAGCCGCCGCGATTTTCTGCGCGCGGGAATGTATGCGGTCGGCGTTTCCGCCGGGCTGCCCGCGTTGTTCCAACAACTTAGTTTCGCCGAAACGGTGCGCACCCTGGAAGGCGGCCCGGAGAAACATCCCAATCGCATTCTCGTGGTGCTGGAATTGAGCGGCGGCAATGACGGCTTGAATACTGTCGTGCCTTACGTGGACGATGCCTATCATCAGGCGCGGCCTAAACTTGCCATTCGCGAAAACAAAATTTTGAAGCTCGACGATCATTTCGGCTTGCATCCCGCTTGTCAGGGATTGGAGCGCATGTTTAAGGACGGCGAACTCGCCATCGTGCAGGGCTGCGGCTATCCGAATCCGAACCTGTCGCACTTCACCGCTATGGAGTGGTGGCACACCGCCGTGCCGCACGGCAACGATCCGTATGGCTGGCTGGGCCGGTTCGCGGACGCCCAATGGCCGCAGCCGCAGGAAAATTTGCTGGTCAACATCGCCTCGCAGCAATCGCGCGCCGTGACCACCGCCCGACATTCGCCGGTCGTGTTCAACGATCCCAAGAAGTTTGGCCGCCTCGGCACCGATGCCCAACAGCGCGTGTTTGAAACCTTCGGTAAACTTTACCCCACCACCAATCCGGCGCTGGATTTCGTCAATGGCGTCGCCCGCACCGCGACCGTGGGCGCTGGGAAAGTCCGCAACGCCTGCGCCGAGTATCGCACGCTCGTGGATTACGGCAGCGACAACAACCTCACGCTCGATCTCAAGAAGACCGCCGCGATGATCGCGGCGGGACTGCCCACGCGAATTTTCTATTTGAACCAGGGCGGTTTCGACACGCACGCCGCGCAGGCTGACACGCAGCAGTTGTTGCTCATTTATTTGAGCGATGCGTTGCGCGGATTCATGGATGATCTCAAGCGCATCGGCCGGGCCGATGATGTGATCTTGATGGTCTTCACCGAGTTCGGCAGACGCGTGCGCGAGAACGCCAGCAACGGCACAGACCACGGGACGGCCACGCCCATGTTCGTGCTGGGCAAACCGGTCAAAGGCGGTTTCCACGGCACGGCACCGAGCCTGACGGATTTGGACGATGGCAATTTGAAAATGACCACCGACTTCCGTTCCGTGTATGGCGCGATACTTAATGGCTGGCTGGGTTTTGCGGATACGCCGTCGGTGTTAAAGGGGACGTTTCCGACCTTGCCCCTCTTCGGATGAGTCCAAACAGAGCAAAAAACTTGTCGACCGTTTTTCAACAGCCTGCCAGGACAACGCCCTGCCATACGCGGACTTTTAGGTTCGTGGCCAGTTCATGCCACCTGACACCCTTGCGGTTTACGGTAGGCTTATGACTGCATCACTGCCCTGAAACGAAAAAACTTTTGCATGAAGTTGTTGCGTCAATCCGCCGCTATTGTTGCAGTGTCACAACGATTCCAGGATCGCGATTGTCTCGAATTCGCTGGAGAGTTCCGCGAATTGGATTTTTAGGAATTTCGTGACCCGCTCATTGGCCAGCAACTTTCGAATGTACCCACGCGCTTCTGCCCTATGGATAACCCTGCGACAAAGATTCGACGCCACGGCACAGCCAAATCCAGCTCTACGGAACATCATCGTAACGGTTGGTAATCCGTTCCCTTAGCCTGCTTGGTCGGCAGGTTTGCCGGGTGATGACGCCCATGTTGAAAAAATCAAAAAATGCGTTGGCACTTTCTGCGACTTATAGCTTACCGCAGACCGACTTACTTCAACAGACTTAAAGCTGGCACTGCTATTTTATTTGAGAATCCTTTATCGGGTCGTGGTTTATAGATAGCCGTGTTTTCTCAGCCAGAGCGTCAGCGCTTCGGCGGCGATGTCCTGGCTGTATGAAACCGCGCGGCTCACGGCGGTGACGTTCATCCGCCGCGAACAGGAGGCCCACATGCAAACCGCCTTGAATGAAAATCACGACGACGCCTGGCCGCACATCGCGTCGTTGCTGGACGACGCGCTGGCCGGGTTGAGCGCGGCGGACCGCCACGCCGTCGTGCTGCGGTATTTCGATGGCAAGAGCCGGGGCGAAGTCGGCGCGGTGCTGGGCGCGAGCGAAGACGCGGCCAAGAAGCGCGCCGTGGAAAAACTGCGTGGCTGGTTCACCAAACGCGGCGTGACGCTGACGGCGACGGTGTTGACGGCAGGCATCCTGCCTGTCGTAGAGCCGTGGCTTCCAGCCCGGCGGAAAAAACCTCACACACTGCCAGGCCGTTTGGATTTTTCGAGAGCCGCAAG
>JANYDP010000469.1 GCA_025363535.1 Verrucomicrobiota bacterium
GCGCCGTGGTACGGGCACGGACGAAGTTCGGAATCGCAATGGCGGCAAGCAAGCCGATGATGGCGACCACGATCATGATTTCGACGAGCGTGAAGCCCGCTTTGAGGGAGTTTTTGTTTTTCATACTATTTTATGTCTTTCTTTTGTTTGTTGCGGTGTGAACGTGGTCACCGGCGGTTTTATTTTTATTATTACGTTGCCGTTCACATATTGCCGGTTACCGACCGATGCATCCAACTCAGCAAAGCCGGTGCCACGATCCTATGCTTGTCAATGCAACCCCGAATTCCGGCCCCAGTTGCGATTTGAATCAAAAAAAACTTCGCTTCGCTAAATTGAACGAAGTTTTCCGACGTTGCGCGCCGGCAAGAATGTCCCAATTTAGGGCGGGGTGTCAAATCTGTGGAGCCGGGATGGGGAGTTTGTTTTTGGCCGCCAACCGCGCTCCGCCAGTTTTTAATTTGATTTGCCGGCCCGATTGGCAAACATTTGCCCGATGAAAAACCTCCTGACTCTCCGCAACGCGCGCCGCGCCTCACAGGTTTTTTTCTTCAGCCTGTTCACGTTCTTCTGCGTCGTCACCGACCTGCGCTACCTCAAGGGCTATCCGGCGTCGCTGTTCCTCGAAATGGATCCGCTTGTGGCCGTCGCTACGGCGATCACGACCCACACGGTTTACAAAGGATTGCTCTGGAGTCTGGTGTTGATCATCCCGTCGTTGCTGCTGGGTCGCGTCTTTTGCAACTGGATGTGTCCCTACGGCATCGCCCATCACTTCATCGGCTGGGTGTTTGGCAAAGGCCGCGCGGAGGACAAGGTTCGCATTGAATCCAATCGCTACAAGAGCATCTATCAGACGAAATACATCATCCTCATCGCCATGCTCGTCGCGGCCTTTTTCGGCAGCCTGCAAATTGGATTGCTTGATCCCATATGCCTCTTTCATCGCTCGGTGACGACGGCAATTTTGCCCGCGATCAATCAAGTTGATCCCGGCAGCATTTACGTCCGGCAATATTTTCACGCCGGCGCGTGGGTCATTGGCGGGTTGCTCGTCTTTCTCATCGGCATGAACGCCGTCATCCCGCGCTTTTTCTGCCGCGTGCTGTGCCCGCTCGGTGCATTTCTTGGAACGATGTCCAAGTTCGCGCTCTGGCGCATTGACCGAAACCCAGACAAATGCGTGGACTGCGATCTCTGCCTGAAAAACTGTGAAGGCGCGTCCGACCCTCACACGCAACTCCGCAAGAGCGAGTGCTTCGTCTGCTTCAATTGCATTGAGGATTGTCCCGAGGACGCGCTCTCGTTCAAGTTCATGCCGGAGTTGCAGCGGGAAATTGCCGCGCCGGTCGTGCCAGCAAGGCGCGCCTTTCTGGGAACCATCATTGGCGCGGGCTTTTATGCGTTTGGTCGCGGTACCGGCAACGCCGACCGCAACTACGACAAGAAAGTCATCCGTCCGCCTGGCTCGGTGGCGGAAAAAGATTTCCTGGATCGCTGCATCAAATGTGACCAGTGCATCCGCGCGTGTCCGACGAATGTTTTGCAACCCGCGTTGTTCGAGTCTGGCATCGAAGGCTTGTGGACGCCGATCCTCAACATGAAGCTCGGCTATTGCGAACTGAACTGCACGATGTGCAGCCAGGTCTGCCCGACCGGCGCAATCCAGCGCATCACGATTGAAGAAAAAACCGGCGTGGGCGCGTCTGCAGAAAAAGGTCCGATCCGCCTTGGCACCGCGTTCTACGATCACGGTCGTTGCCTGCCGTGGAGCATGGAAACGCCGTGCGTCGTCTGCGAGGAAGTTTGTCCGACCTCGCCCAAGGCCATTTACTCGCGTGAAGTCACGATCACCAAGCGCGACGGCAATCCCATCACGCTGCGCCGGCCCTATGTTGATCCCGCGTTGTGCATCGGCTGTGGCATCTGCGAACACGAATGTCCCGTGACCGACGAAGCCGCGATCCGCGTCACGGCCATCGGTGAAACCCGTTCACGGGATCGTCGCCTGTTGATGGATGGCGGTGACACCAGCGCCGTCCGTGAATTGGAAAAACGCACGCGATAATTTTAGAGTTCATGGAAAAAGCCACTTCTAGTCAACGTCCTCGCACCTGCCGCGCCTGCGGGAAACAATTTCAATATCCCGTCAAAGGCAGCGCCGCCACTCGTCATCATTGCGTGGAATGTGTCACCGTCCCGGCCCATCTGCGCGTGGTGGCCGAGCGACTCTCCACGCGGTTGGCGACCTTGGAACGTTTGATGAAGCGATTGCAAACATTGCTGACTTCCACTCCCGCGCCCGATCCGACAAAAATCAAATCGTAGGAGACGACGTCAAGAGCCTCCGATTTATTTCGGCGTGGGAAACCCCGAGAGATCGAACCACTGCATCTGATACTTCGCCGGATCCAGCCCCGCTAGCCGCGACAGTTCATCCATGTCCGCCTGCATTTGCGCGCTGGCACCGGAAGTCGAACGGCCGCTCCAGAACACCAGTTCGCTGGGCAGGGGCAGCAGGTTGGGCGAACCGCTGTCGCCAGCCTTGAACGTGTTGGCGATGAAGGGCGGATAATTCGCCGAGATACTGCCGCCTTGTTCCGTCAGAAACTGAATCCAGTTGCCAGGCGGCCCTGGCGGATATTTTTCCAAAACTATTTTTTGATCCGCCACGCGCATCGGTTCGATGCCCGGCGGCAAGTCCGTGGAAAAAAATAGGAGCGTGTAGTCGTATCCCTTGCCGATCTGCACCAGGGAACTTTGCACCACCGCCTCCACGACTTCGTTGTTGGTCGTGCAAAAATAAACGCGGTGGCCGTTGAAATGATCGCTGATGCCGGCGTTGCCCATCGAGTGACCGCGCGTGTAACCGTGGCGACGCGTGAACGCCGTAATCGGCACCTGGCCGTGGTTGCCCTGCGAAGTCCAGCACTGCGAAATGGCGGTCTGGCCTTTCATGTCCGCCATCAGCGAGCTTGGGTTCCACGCCAAGATCGGCCGGGTGTGTGCGGGCAAGTTGCTGCCGTAAAAAAATGCCGTTGGAAAATTCGTCGGCAACGAATACGTGTGCCAAATCTCCATGCTCCGGCCATTCGTGTGGGCAATGAAGTTGGTCCAGATCAAGTAGCCGAGCGACCCGGGCGGGAAAAGCTCCCCGGGATTTTTTCGGACGGATGGAGCCGCCACGCTGCTGGTCAGCGTCAGCGAGGATGTGCCACCCGTAATCTGAGCCGAAGCCGTTTGCCGGAACAGCAGGCAAATCACAACCGCCAAAGGCAGGCCGCCAATTCCCGTCCGGGGTAGAATTTTTTCCGAAGGACGTTTCAAAGCCGGTTCAGCGCGCTGAGCACGGCCTTGACCGAGGCGAGTTCGATGTTGGTGTCCACCGCCGCGCCCCATTTGGTTTTGCCGTCGGCGGTTTTGATCTGGATGTAAGCGATGGCGGCCGCACCTTCGCCGGAACTCAAGGCATGCTCAGCGTAATTGGAAATTTCAAAACGCCCGCCAACATATTTTTGAACAACGGTAATATTGGAAAGGCCGTGAACTAACGCTGCCAATGGCCCATTTCCCTCGCCAGTAATTTCGGCTGGTATGCCGCCATTATACATAACTTTTGCGCGACACTTCACAACGCCGTTTTTACTTTCGGTATCAAAACTTAACAAATGCCACGGCACATTACGTTCGACATATTCCTTCCAAAACATCGCTTTCAATTCCATGCCTGAAACTTCGCGGCCGAGCTTGTCCACCTCGTCGTTGGCGATCGGGCCAAACTCGCGTTGAAAATCTTTCGGCAACGAAATGCCGAATTCACTTTCGAGCAAATACGCGACGCCACCTTTGCCTGACTGTGAGTTGACACGGATGACTTCGCGGTATTCGCGGCCAATGTCCGCCGGATCAATTGTGAGATAGGGCACGTCCCAGTTGGGGCGTCCGCCTTTTTCCCATTCCGCCAAGCCCTTCTTGATTGCGTCCTGATGCGAGCCGCTGAACGCGGTGAAGACGAGTTCGCCGCCGTAGGGCTGGCGCGCGGGCACGGTCATGCCGGTGCAGCGTTCGTAAACTTCGCGGGTGGCATTCATGTCCGAGAAATCCAACTGCGGATCAATGCCGTGCATGTAGTGGTTCATCGCCACCGTCACGATGTCGAGATTGCCGGTGCGTTCGCCATTGCCGAACAAGGTGCCTTCCACGCGATCCGCGCCGGCGAGCAGGCCCAGTTCTGTCGCGGCCACGCCGGTGCTGCGGTCATTGTGCGTGTGCAAGCTGATGACAAGCGAATCGCGGTTGCGGATGTTGGTGCACATCCATTCGATTTGATCGGCGTACACATTTGGCATCGCAACCTCGACTGTGTCCGGGAGGTTCAAAATCATCTTCCGCTCCGGCGTGGGCTGCCAGACATCCATGACTGCTTCGGAAATTTCCTTCGCATATTCCACCTCCGTCATGCTGAAACTTTCCGGCGAATACTGGAGCATGACCTCGGTGCCCTTGAGCCGGTGCAACCTTTCCTTAACCAGCTTCGCGCCGTTGACTGCGAGAGCTTTGATTTCGTCCTTCGACTTGCCGAACACCACGCGCCGTTGCGCGGGCGAGGTCGAATTGTACATGTGGATGATGACCCGCTTCGCGCCGATCAAAGACTCGACGGTGCGCTCGATCAAATCCTCGCGCGCCTGCACGAGCACCTGCAACCAGACGTCGTCGGGCGCGCGCTTTTCCTCGATGAGCCGGCGGTTGAAGGTGAACTCGGTGTTGGACGCAGACGGAAAGCCGACCTCGATTTCCTTGAAGCCGATCTTCACGAGCGTCTGAAAAAGCTCCAGCTTCTGGCCGACGTTCATGGGCACGGCGAGCGCCTGGTTGCCGTCGCGCAAATCCACGCTGCACCAGCGGGGCGCGTGGGTGAGGACGCGGTTGGGCCATTGCCGTCCGGGCAAAGGCACCGGCGGGAACGGGCGATATTTTTTAGACGGGTCTTTGAGCATGTTGTTGTCTTTCTTGTTAACGCCGTCCGGCGGTCAGGTAAACAAAAAACCCACCGCCGGTTGGGGCAGTGGGTTTGTAAAAATTCTCGTGAACGTCTAAAACCCAGCCGCCGCGCTGTTCAGCAACAGCGCGTTTGTAAGCAGCAGGTTCAAATTCATATTCACGCGAACACTTTAGCAGGGGCGAGGAATCCGTCAAAAGATTTCTGCTTCACAGCTGGGTGTTTTCTTAAAACGTCACGCCAACCGAGGTATGCACCTGTAGGTCGTTGCGCGTGACACTCTGGGCGGGTTGGGTGTCATAGAGGTCCAGCATGCTCAGATGGAGCGAGACGTTGCGCCACAGGGCATAGCTCAACGTGGCTTCAGCCCGGGCGCGAAAGTCCGTGGAGTCGGCGCGCGGCAAAAATTCAAACCGTTCTGTGAAGCTGACGCCTGGATTAATTTTCCAGGTGCTGTCCTCGCTGATCCGGAAGAACAGATTCCGGGTCGTGGTGTTGTCCGCGCGATGCTGTTCCTGGTAGTCCAACCCGAGTTCACCATTCAATATAAAATCGGGGCGCGTAATAAGGTGATAGCCCAGGCCCGGGCCGATGGCGTATTGGAAATTAATCTTCCGGATTTCATCGTAGCCCACCCCGGCCAGATCATAAACGAACCACCGGCCTTTCCCGACGTCGAAGTCGGTTTTGTCGCTGGCATACATGCGATTGGCCGACAGGACAGTGGCATTCTTGCCGCCCGATGCCGCCGTCTGGGTCTGCCCATAATCCACCGCATAGTCCAACACATTGCGAAATGATTGGGCGGGGTGACTGGCGTAGGGTTGCATGTAGGAATATTTCAGCCGGCCAGAATAAATCTGCTGGTTCTTCGGGCCGGACAAAAAGTCCGCGCCCGCCCGGGCCTCGATTTTCCAGCCTTTGGGTTTTGCCGGAGAGACGTTGGCGGGCTTGGCGGTGATCAGGGAGCTTGCCGATGAACCCGTGGCGGCGGGCGGCGTGGCGGACGGTTCACGGCGCTGAATTTCCGTTACAGGTATGGATAATTCCTTGATCCAACTCGTCGTGATGAGGACGCGGTTCGTGTCCTCCGAAACAATATTGCCGGCAATCCGATCCCCGTTATTCAGGTGCAACACGGTGATGCCCGCCCGCATCGCCGCCGGCCCAGCGAAGATGAGCGCGAGCACCAAACTAGGGAGCATCTGCCAAGACAACGACAGCGGACGATCCTGACGGGCGGCTTTTGGCGAGGGCTGGTTCACCCTCATAATTTTAGCAATGGTTGCTTTAATCATATCTTCCTGACGCTCGCGGAATGATTTTCTTCACGGCGAAATGAACTTTCATCAAAATATTTTCTAGCGCGTACCCAACTCCCGACGGGCACGTGGAGTTAGACATGCCCGGTTGTTGTGGGGGGAATTTTGCCGACGAGGACGTCGGCATTTGTCCGCGCGGCTCAGGGCGACCGCACGCGGAAGAATTGACTCGGTACACCGGGGCTGAAGGCATTGGTGAAAAGCACGGCACCGAGCGCATCCGACAAGTTGGTGCTCACGCTGACCCAGTTCACCAAGTTGGTCGAACTCTCAAAAGCCCATGGCCGGTTGGGAGACGCCGCGCACGAGAAAACCAGATTGGTGCCGCCGGCAAACTGCCAGCCGCTGATCGTTGGCGCGGGTAGATTGATGAACAACGCGAGGACGGTGGCGTTGTTCGCCGGCATGATGAATGAAGTCGTGGCTGCGCCCGGGCTGGCGACGGTTGCGCCAGTCCAGCTGGCGAAAAGTGTTCCGCTCGGCGCGCTGTTTGCCGTGAGCGTGACGATGCTGCCCGCGCCAAAGCTGCCACCGCCAGTGCCGTTGCTGACGGTGAGCGAATAGGCGTTCGCGGAATTGGTGCGCCAGAGTTGTAGAAGTTTTAATAGCGCGAGCGGCGCATTCGTCGGCGCGGGACGGCCAAGCTGGTCAACGGTGTTGATGCCGTGGCAGTTCGCGCATGTCCGTACTTCGCCGGGCCGGAACGTGATCCAGTAACGCTCCTTCACCACGCTGTTGTTGCCGTTCGTGCCGGTGAGCTGCCACGTCATCGCGCGGCCGGCGGGAACAATCGTGGCCTGCGAGCCGTCGGAAAAAAGTTCGGTGCCGCCGGCGGGCGCGTTGGTTTTGCTGCTGACGTAGTTGAAAGCGGTCGTGTCGTGCAGCGGTGTGGCGAGCACGCGGCGGCCAGGCTGCGGACCGTTGTTGCCGTTCGTGTAGCCGCGCAGATAATCGCCCTGCAAAAATTGCAGGTGCGAGATGTCATAAATTTTCCCGCCGTTCGCGATGGAATTGGTGCCGCCAGGAATCCGCAGATTGTAAGGCTGCTGCTTGTCGTTGCCGTCGCGCGCGGTGACGTTGCGGCTGACGACGAGCGCGAGGCCGCGTTGCGCGAGGTCGGCTTGAAACGTGGCGAGATCAACATTCGCGCTGGCAAAAACGTTTGTCTCAATGCTCGCGACGCCGGGGTTCCACGACTGCGGCACGGAGCGTGAACGCACCTCGACCGGCTGCAATTCCCACAGCGCGTTGCTTTGCGTGACGCGCGTAGTCCCGGCCCAATAGGTCGCAATGTTCGTCAGCGGCGCGGGAAGGAGAAACTGGTTCGTCGTGAAATACGGCGCGCTGCCGTTGGTGGTGAGTAGCATCAGGCGGAAATCGTAGGACGATTTTGGAAATGTGTCGGTGCCGAGGTTCGTGTCAATCGTGGTCGCAGGTGTGACGGCGGCAATTAGTTTTCCATCGGACATCGGGAGCGGATTGCGGTAAAGCCATTGCGTATTGGCCGGCGTCGTGATGTTGAGGAACACCATGCCCGTCGGGTTTAACGACGGCGGACCGACGAGCGCGACGATGCGCCCCGCCGTGTGCGTGCCGCCGGTCTGCTGAAAATCTGGCGCGTCCACGCCGAAGTAAGTGCCGTTCGTGCGCGGGTCTTCCGTGATCTGGAAAAAATTCACGATGAAATTTGTGTTCGCGGCGACGACGCCCGCCGCCGCGCGCGTGGCGAGTGAGTTGAAGAAAAAAAGATTTGTGTCGAGCGTGGCCGTGTTCGTGACGCCGTTGAACGAAGCGTTCATGATCTGCGCGAACTCGTGCCGACCAAAGTGGTTCACGATTTCCTCCGCGCCGCCGGCCTCGGAAAGCATCCACGGGAAAAAATTGTTGAACGCATTTCCACTCACACCGAGCAACTGCGTGTAGTTGGTGTCAAAGTTGCGCGGTTCGGGAAAGGTTTCCAAAATGTTCGTCGAAGTTCCCGGATTCAGCGCTTCCGAAATAAAATTGTAGGCGGCGTTCGTGGCGCGGCGCAGGCGGTCGTCGGTCGCGTTGCCGTCCTGCACAAGATGATCCCAGCGCGTTTCGATGATGCGCCCGAAACTGTCCACGATGGGATTGAACGCACCGCTTGGCGTGTGATTCAGGAGACGAAGATCGGCGGTGGCGGGATTGAGAATCCAGGTGCCGCTCACACTCGGGTTGCCTTTGTATTCTTCGAGATTTTGCAGGTGCGGCTGGCCGTTGAACGGTTTGTCCGTCGTGAAAATAATCCGGTCATCGGTCGCGTAGCAGGGCGTGACGTTGTTGTAATTCGTCGGCTGATTGAGCACGCGCACGATGGCGGGTGGCGTGTTCGTGTCGGCGATAACAGCGTCGAGGTTGGTGAGTTCGTAAAGCTGCCAGTGAAATGGCGTCACGTCGTTGGCACTCGCGGGCGCGCCGACGACCATGCTAAAAATCATTTTTTTGCCGAGCCAATGAATCGCCGGATCGCGCACGGCGATGCCCACGCCGTCCTGCACGCCGTTGGTGCCGAGGCCGACCTTGCGCGTGAGGTTGACCAAGCTTTGATTTGTCGTCAGCAGCCACAGATCGCCGCCGCGTCCGGCGTGCGCCGTGTCCGCGAGATGATTGCCAAACAGCGACACCAACGAGACGAACGTGTTGGAGACGCTCCCGTTGTTCTCCTTCGGCATCTGCACCTGCGTGACGAAGACGACGGGATTCGTGAGCGTGACCGAGGCGCGGGCCGTGGCGAGAGCCGCGACGACGGCCAGTGCCAGGGTGATTTGAAGACGGCAATAAAGTGTCATATGGCTTACTAAACACAGCAAGTTTGGCTCCGCAGAAAGTGCGGCCAGTTGTTTTTCAACGATCCCACTTTGTTATTGAGGTGAAAGCGCGACGGGTCTGCCGTTAACGGGCTGGCCCAAGCCGACTCGGAGGGACTTTGCTTTCAAGTCAGGTGACTGACACGGTCAGGCCGATTTTTTCCAGGAGTTTGAAGGAATCAAACATTTCCTCGAACGCAATGCTGTGCGCGCGCCAGAGGAGGGCCGGCGCGCTGGTCGTGAGGACGAACAATCGCCCGTCGTCTTCCACCAAGGTGATGCGCACCTTCGTGACGAGCGCCTCGGTTTTTTGCGTTGCCAGACAGGTGGCAGCGGGAGCGTCGTCCACCAAGACCGGCGCGGCGCGCTCAATCTCCAGATTTTTTTGGCGGCACACATCGAACAGCCAGTCGCGAACCGAGCCTTCGGTGTACGCCGGGCGGGCGGCCACGGAAAACCTGAAGGTTCCGTAGGCGGCGACATAGACGGCCAAGGAAGCGAAAGCGGAAGGATCCGTGAAGTCCGGGCGATCCGGCGGTTGGAGCAGTTGCAGGCAGTCCGGACGCGGCTTGATGGCAAAGGCGAAACGAGGCAGGACGGGGGTGCTGGCGGCGGGCTGGGCTTCGGCGGGGCGGGCGAATGTGGCGTTCATTATGTTTTGAGAGGTTAAGGCCGGCCAGAAGTTGAAAGCGTGGGATTTAGTTGTTTTTTCAAGGCTCCAAAATTAATTTCCGCAGGCACCCGCGAAGGTGATGGCGCAGTCCACAACCGGGTCAATCCGGCGGGCCGCCGGAATTGCCCGGCGACCAGCAACGTCGGGCGCGGGCGTTCCAAGTTTGAAAACGGTTGCAGGCCTCGTTTGATCAATGTTTGCATCACGCCCCTGAGTTAATCCCATCTATGAAAAATGAGAACTGTGCCAGCCGCGCACAGGGGTGTGCAAGTGGGGCACAGCACGAGGGAAAATTAAAACGGCGCGGATTGCTCCGCGCCGTTCAACCCCCCGAGAAGCGTCTGCTACTCCCCTCCGGCGTGTTCCTGATTCCACTCAGGATAAATTTCCTCCGCCAACTGGCCGCGCTGGATCAAATCCTGCAAGTCACGGATGATGGTCTTGCGCGACACGTTGAACGTGCGCGCGAGGCCGGAGATGTTCGGGCGTTCATGGCCGCCGCGCAAGGTCTTGATCATCGCGTGCTGGCGCGACAGGCGTTCCGTGAACCGCCGGTCCGGCTCGGAAGCACTGAATTTTTCCGCGCGTTCCAGCGATTGCAGGGCGGCCACGGTTTCGCCCAGGCCGCACTCGGTCAGGGCGATTTCCACGGTGCGATCCAGTTCGTCGAGGTCCACGGGTTTTTCCAGAATGTAATGTGCCGAGCGCGGGCCTTGCAGCGCGGCGAGCTGCTCGCGGATTTGCAACGTGCCGGAAATCATGATCACCGGCACATGCGCAGCGACGGCCTTGAGTTGGGGCAGAAATTCCAGGCCTCGCTCGCCGGCGTCCAGAATGTTGTCGAGAATGACCAGGTCGGGGCGGGCTTCGGCGATGGCCTTGAGGGCACCGGTGCCGGTGGAGACGCAGGTAAGGCGATACCCGCGCAGCGCCTTGCCGTAAAGGCGCAACTGCTTCGGGTCGTCTTCGACAATCAAGATCGAGGCCATTTTCTCTTCGGTTGCCGTCATCCGCGACATTTTATGCAGACTTGAACGATTGTGAACTGTGCGTCTGGCGCACAGGCTGGGAAACAGCCACTGCCCGCAGTCGCGCCGGGTGGTGGAATTGAAAAACAACTTCGCTCACGGTGGCAATGAAGTCGCGGTCGCTTCCAAAAGTGTTCATGTGGATTTGCCGGCGGTGTGAACCGGCAGCACAATTGTGAACGTCGCGCCTTGCTCGGGTGCGCTTTCCACGCTCAAGCCCAGCCCGTCCTGTTCCGCGATGGCGTAAACCAACGAGAGGCCCAAGCCGGTGCCGGCTTTCGCGCCCGAACGTTTGGTGGTGAAGAACGGTTCAAACAGCCGCAATTGATTTTCCGGCGCGATGCCCGGCCCGGAATCGGTCACGGTAAGCTCGATGAATTGATCCGCGTGGTGCGGACGCAGCGCGTAGCGCTTCAGTGGCAGGTTGCCGCGCAGATGCAAGGCGAGCTTCAATTTGCCCTTGCCCTGCATGGCTTCCGAGGCGTTCACCACCAGGTTCAACAGGATCTGCTCCAGGCGGCCGCGACTGACAATGACCCGCGGCACTTTGCGATCCAACTCCAGGGTCAGCGCGATGCCGCTCAAAAATTCCTTGCTCAACAACGACACGGTGTCCTCCACCACGCTGCTGATCTCCGTCGGCCCGGCGACGATGTCTTCCGTCCGCGCGTAGCCGAGCATCGAGCCGACGACGTTCTTGCCCTGCATCACCGCCTGTTCGATGTCGGCGACATTCTCCTGGATGTCCGCGTTGGCCTTCGTCTCGCGGCCGATGAGCTTGTTCGACATGCGGATGACCGAGAGCAGATTGTTGAAGTCATGGGCGATGCCGGTGGCGAGCGAGCCGAGCGCCTGCATTTTCTGGCTGTGCATCAGCTCCACCTTGGCGATTTCAAATTCGCGATTCCGTGCGGCGGCCTTGGTCTCCGCCGCAAGGTAACCGGCGATGGCCTGACGATGTTGCCGCAAGGTGGCCAGGGCAAACAAGGCAGCCAGACAAAATCCGGCGAGGCTGCCAATCAGCGTCGTTTGCACGGTGGAACTGGTCACCCGTTTTGTCGCGGTGGGTTCGGCCGGGTTGTCCTGCTCGGTCCGCCAGTCCAGTTTCAGGGTGTTTAATTTTTGGCGCAGCACGTCAAGGTGCCAGACTTGCAATTTATCGGTCGCGCTGGCCGTGACGAGCACGCGGCCGTCCAGCGACATGCGGATGCTGTTCACGCTCTGAAGCTCGGGGCCGATCAGGTCGGTGTAAGTTTCAGGGGTCAACACGTTGCGCAACTGCGCGAACTGGCGCGTGCGTGTCACGGCAATTTCATCGCTGTCCTTCAGGAAGGCGAGGGATCCTTGCGTGACGCTGGCTTCATCCCGGTCAAAGCGGTTGAGCAGTTGCCAGCCCGTAACCGACCAGATCGCAAACGTGGCGGTTCCGGCTGCGCCGAGCCGCCGGCCATCCGGGCTGAACGCCACCACCGCGCTGCCGAAGGGCAGGGTGGTGACGAGCTGGCCGGTCCAGGCATCCCAGACCATCGGATGATCTTCCTTGCCCACGCCAAAACCCGTCACCGCCCAATGCCCGTCGGGACTGATGGCGAAACGTCCCGCACCCGTGGGGCTGCCGGGTGTGCGCAGGCTGGGTTGGCGGGAGCTTTCCGCCAGAAAAACCGGGGCCGTGTTGGTGATGAGATTGATCACCGCCAGCCGCAGGTCGCTGAGTTCCACCATGGCCCACCGGCCGTCGAGGCTCAGGGCGATGGCCCGCACGCCTTTTCCACCCGGCAGCGGCACGACCTGGGTGGTGGACGGATCAATGGTCGCACCGACTTCGGTGGTTTGAAACGGCCAGCGTTCAAGATTGTTCCGGCCGCAAACGTAGAGCGCGCGTTCATCGGGAGTGATGCGGGCTGACTGAAGTTCGGTGCCGGGAAGGAACGTTTCATGCGCGTTGTTTTTCAGATCCCAGATGCGGATTCCCTTGCTTTGCGTGGCGATGCACCAGCGGCCGCTGGGTGACAGATCCACCGAGAGAAATGCGCCGTCGCTTTTCGGACAAACGAGCAGGTCGTAGCCTTCATTGCTGACGAGCCGCCAGATGCCGTAGCCTTCCGAGGGTTTCCAAAATCCCACCCGCTGACCATCGCGCGAAAAAACCCCCGCCAGACCTTCCGTGGCGACGACCACCGTCTGCCCTTGGGCCACGTCCCAAAACCGCGTCGTGCCGTCGCGGGAACCGGACGCCAGCAATTTCCCATTCGGACTGAAGGTCAGACGGACGCAAGGCTCGCTGTGGCCGCGAAAAATCCGCTGCGTGCCCCGCACCATGTCCCACAGCGTGAGGTCACCATCTTCGGTGGAAACGGCGAGCCGTGTTCCGTCCGGCGACCACGCCAAGGCGTAAACCCGCGTGCTGGTTTCAAGTGATTGCACGGACGTTTCCTCCGGGTAGCGGAACAGATCCACGCGATTGTCCCCGACAACGGCCACCTCCATTTTTCCCGGCCGAAACCGAAACGGCCGGGCACCGACATGAATGGCGCTGCTGATCCGGGCTTTGGCCGCGAAATCAAAAACCGTGATCTGGCCCAGCGCATCGGCGTCGCCGAAACTGATTTTGTTCGTGTCCGGCCAGAATGAAATGCCGGCGATCACTAGGTTGGTGGCCTCCACTCCGGAGGCGATCAACCGTTCCTGCGTCGCCAGTTCCCAGACGACCAGCGCGCCGCCGGAAAAGCGCGCGGCGAGCTTGCTGCCGTCCGGGCTGAAAACCACGCTGCGAACCGGCAGCCGCGTGCCGGGGCCGAGCGCTTGCGCCTGAAAAATCTGGCGGTTCGAGGTTCCGTCTTTGACGGTGCCGACGAATACATCGCCGGCGGCGTTGCCAAAGGCGTAATGCTCCAGCGAACTGTCCAGCTCCACCTGGTCAATCCTCTTGGGAACGGCGCGCAACGGCAGTTCGACTTCAATGTCAGACAAGGCCAGGCTGGCGATGGCCTCGGATCTCAACGTGGGGTTTCTGCGGATGGCCGCGGCATTGCTGATGACGTTGAAAATTTTCTCCCGCCGGCCGGCCTCCGGCGTGAGCCGCTCCGCGCGCGCCTGGGCGATGTAGGAATTCCAAAGGCGCTCCGAGCTGGCCGCCTCGGCCACTTCGGCGCGCGCGAAATTCCGGGCGGCGTGCATGCCGGCGATCACCGCCGCAACCGCCAGCCCGAGTACAACCAGGAGGATGATTCCGACCGCCGTGTTGGCGCGATTCAAATCCCGCCGCATGCTCTCCCGCGTGGAGGCCAGGCCGTCGGCTTCCGGTTCATGCGCTGGTGAATCGCTGTTCATGATGAATCGCTGGCGGTCACTTTAGGTTGACGCCGGCAGGCAGGTCAATGCTCCAGCGGACTGAGTGAAAATAACCGGCGTTTTCGGGAGCGTCTGAAACGCCGCCTACGGCGTCGGGGGATCGGGAAATTTTCACGGCGAAGAAATGCACATTCGCCTCCACCCGGATTGGATCACGCCGGCCACCCGTGTTGCGCCGAAAAGTTCTTGCCAAAGTTTTGCGCGGGCCGTAAACCATCCACGCTCTTTGAAACCGGCGGACGGATGTCCGCCAAAATGAAATCAAATGTCAGGGAACCCGGTGAAAATCCGGGGCGGTTGCGCCACTGTAACGGGCTACAAACTCCCACAGGCCACTGGTCATCAAGACCGGGAAGGCGGGAGCGAGGAAACGCCCGAAGTCAGGATACCGGTTTGAATTCGCTCGTCGGGCTGGGGAAGTTGAGGGTTGAGGGTTGATGACGGAAATGCGGCCGCGCGTTTGCCATCAACTATAAACTAAAAACCATCAACCAACTTGGCCGCTTCTCCGCAAAGAGAAGGATGAGGCCAGCCTGCCGAACTGTTTTCGTCAGGATTCGCTGAATGCCTTTATTCTCCGTTTTGCCGGGGGTGAAGGCTTTTTTATTTTGAGCCTTCAACTCCGCGCTGGTCTCTCTGAAACCTGAATCCGTTCCGCCTTCACCAGTGGAACCCGGTAAGAAAGAAAGATCAGCTCATGCAAAAAATCCATTCCACGCTGGCGCTCGCCAGCTTCGTTGTCTCCCTCACGCCCGCCGTTCGCGCGCAATACGCGGACTCCGTGGTTGCCTACACCTCGGGCATCGGGGTGGGTGCGTCTTATACAAACCCGAACTCTGCGCTCGGTGCGCCCACGACCTTCATCGGTTATCAAAACTCCGATCCGTTCAACGCGCCGTACGATGCCGCCCAGTTGGTTTCCGTCGGGGCCGGCGGATCGTTGACGTTGCACTTCAACACCCCGATCCAAAACACCGGCGCGAATCCGTTCGGCCTGGACTTCACGATCTTCGGCAACGCGGGGTTTGTGGATGCGGATTATCCGAATGGCATCGCCGATGGTTCCCTTTACGGTGCGAATGAAGGAGTGACGCAAGTTTCCGTGAGCGCAGACGGCGTCAATTTCTACCTGCTCAATCCCGCGCTGGCCCCGACGGTGGATGGTTTGTTTCCCGCCGACAGCAGTGGGAATTTTCAACTCCCGGTCAACCCGGCGCTCACCGCCGGGGATTTTGCCGGCAAGGATTTGAACGGCATCCGCGCGCTTTACAACGGTTCCGGCGGCGGCACGAGCTACGACATTTCCTGGGCGCAAGGCGCGTCGCTCGGCAGCGTCAGCTATGTCCGCATAGACGTGCTGACCGGCAAATCGGAAATTGACGCCGTCGTGACGGTGCCGGAGCCGGGCGCGGTTTCGCTGGGAATGTTAAGCCTCGGCGCATTCGTTTTCGCGCGCCGGAAAAACCAGTGACTTGAACGCGCCGGTCGTGGATTAGTCCGCGACCGGCGCCAGTTTCATTTGACCGTCAAATGAACGTAAGCCCCATCACACCAAATCCAGTCTGCGTCGCCGGCCAGTGTCCGCTTTGCGGCGGAGCCAACGGCTGCCAGCTTTGCACCCTGGCCGCCTATAAAGGCTCATGCTGGTGCATGGCCGCGAATATTCCCGACGAACTGCTGGCGCTGGTGCCGGCGGAGTTACGGAACCGGT
>JANYDP010000572.1 GCA_025363535.1 Verrucomicrobiota bacterium
CATCGTCATAGTAATAGTAGCCGTAGTTGGTTCCTGCCGCCGCCACCGCCGTCGTAGTTGCGTCCGTGCGAAAATTGCCCAGCGTGATGTGATCCTCACCACCAGCGGCGACGAAGGTGCCTTGCACGAGCATCCAAGAACTGGTGGAGGCGAGCAGGTTGGCGGAAGGATTCACGACTTGCGGAAGGTAATTCATCACGCCCTGGGTTGCGCCGCTCAAAATCGGGCCGGTGGAAAAGTGCGCGCCGATTTCGGAAATGGCCCAGGCCGAATAGTCGGCGAGACTCACGCGGAAGGAAACTTGATACGTGACTCCGCCCATCAACGGCGCGAGCAGCGGTGCTTCGACGTATTCACGATAGCCGCCGGGGGCCGCGAAAATGACGGCGTTGGAGGAATACACAAACGCTCCGACATAACCCTGGCCGCTGAACGGCGCCTGGCTGCCCATCAAATTGTTCGGCACGCTGACCGGCCAGAAGCCGGAGCAGGTGTTTAGGTAGTCGGGCGTGGCGACGGTTGGATTGAACCACGGCACGGCGGCATCCACCTGGTTGAAATAGTAAGGACAGTAAGCGTAGTTCTCAAACTGCGGATTCGGCGCGAGGTTCGCCCCGGCGGCGCACAGCAGGACGGGCGGATTGGTATCTACGATGGTCACGGTCTGGGTGAGCGTGTTGCTGTTGCCACAATAGTCGGCAAGCCACCAAGTGCGGGTGATGACGCGCGGACAATTACCGTTGGTCACAGTGGTGCTGGAGACGGAGACGTTGCCGCCGCTGCAACTGTCGAAGATCGGAAACGGATCAAACGCCCAGGCCGAACCGCAGTCCACCGTCTTGTTCGTGATGCTCGGATCGCAGAGCGGGACCACCGACACGTCGTCAAAGTAGTAGTAGGCGTAGTCGGACAGTTGCCCGGCGGGAAAATTTGAATACGTGGTGCCGGCGTCTGTGCGGAAGTTGCCGAGGGTCAGATAACTTTCGTAGCCGATGGCGGTGAATGTGCCTTGCACGAGCATCCAGGAATTGGTGGAGGCGAGCAGGTTGGTCGAGGAATTCTCCACCTGCGGCACGACGTTGAAATTGGTATAGTAGCCGTAGTTGACAAGCGGCGCGGCGGAGAAGTAAGCGCCGATCTCGGCGATGGCATGGGTGTATTTATCCGCCCGGCTGACCCGAAACGACACCTGATACTTCTGTCCTGCTGTCAGCATGGTGAGGAGCGGCACTTCAAGATACTCCCGGTAGTTGCGATAGGTGTTGGTGGGATTGAGTCCATACACCGACCAGACGATCGCTCCCGCGTAGCCTTGCCCGGTCGACGGCACCTGCACGCCCGCGGTGTTGGCGGGCGTGGTGACAAACGAACCCACCCCGGCGCAACTGTTGTAGTAATCGCTCGTGCCATCCGTGGGGGTGAACCAGGGCGAAGCGAAATTAAACTGCGAATTTGCGTTCGGACAGTTCGTGTAGCTTTCGAAACTTCCGTTCGGCACGACATTCATCCCGCATTGCGTCCCCGGCGCCGTGGTGTCCACCACAGTCACGGTCTGGCTGCAGGTCGCGACGTTGCCGCAGCCATCCAGGACCTGCCATGTCCGCGTGATGACCTCCGAGCAGGCACCGTTGCTGCCGACCACGTCCGTGGCCGGCATGCTGATACCGCAACAGAACGTCACCACCGTGGGGGGATCGAAACTCCAGCCGCTGCCGCATTCGACAGTTTTATTCGTCGGACAAACGAGCGTGAGTTTCGGCGCGGGCGCGGGCGGAGCAACCACGAACGGCACCGCGCAAGAAAAGTAGTTGCTCTGCAAATTCTGCACGGTGAGTTGGATGACGTAGGTGCCCGAGAACAACTGCAGGCCGGCGGGCAACGTCTGGGTGCAGGAGCCGGCGAGCCGGTTGGTGGAAAAGCAATTCGTGGCGAGGGCGCACAAGTCCGGCACGACGCCCGGACAGGTGACTTGCAGCGAGGGAAGATTGGACAGGCAGTTGCAGTCAATGGGAGACGCGACCTGCGCCCGCAGGGACAGAGTGAAGGTTGCCAGCAACAGGCCCAAGAAAACTGACTTTGCTCGATGTGACATAATTTTCCGGTTAACAAAGTCCAACCCGGCAAAAAAATGTACAGAGTTTTCAGCGCCAGGATTTGTGGTGATTGATTGCCCCGACACTAAACGATTTGCAAACCAAGTAAAGGGGAACCGTTGGAGCGGCCGCCTTCAAGTGCGGCCTCAGGTCGTGCCCCGGCTTTGGCGGCGCACGTTACCGGCCCGACATTATATCCACCCCATTCCGCAGATTGACCCTGGGCGCGGCGGACGCTAGGGTTGCGTAATGACAGATGCAACTGCAGTTCAACCGGTCAACCTGACCAGCCTCAAACTCCGGACAACCATGTCCCCTGCCCGCTTTGAACCGCTCGCCCGCGAAATCTTTGCCCTCAAGAAACAGCTCAACGCCGTCATCCTCGCCCATAATTATCAGGTGCCGGAAATTCAGGACGTGGCGGATTACGTCGGTGACTCGCTCGGTCTCTCGCAACAAGCTGCCGCTACCAACGCGGACGTGATCGTCTTCTGCGGCGTGCATTTCATGGCGGAAACGGCGAAGATTTTAAGCCCTAACAAAATTGTCGTCTTGCCGGACCAAGACGCGGGTTGTTCGCTCGAAGAAAGTTGTCCCGCCGAAAAGCTGGCCGCACTCCAAGCCACCAATCCGAATTTCTGGACCATTGCCTACATCAATTGCAGCGCGGCGGTGAAGGCGCTTTGCGATGTCATCGTCACCAGCGGCAACGCCGAACGGATCGTGAACGCCGCGCCCAAGGATCAGGACATCCTGTTCGTCCCCGACGAAAATCTCGGCGCGTGGGTGATGGAACAAACCGGTCGCCCGATGACTTTGTGGAAAGGCAACTGTTACGCGCACGTCGAGTTTCGTCGAGACAGTTTGCTCCGTGTGAAAAAACAATTCCCCGAAGCCAAGGTCGTGGTGCATCCCGAAAGCCTGCGCGAAGTGCGCGACCTGGCCGACGCCACCTGCTCGACCGAAAAGATGATCACCTACTGCAAGACCAGTCCGGCGAAACAGTTCATCATCGTGACCGAGTCGGGAATCATCCATCGGATGCAGAAGGAATGTCCCGGCAAGGAATTCATTTGCGCGCCGACCTTCGACGCGATGCGTGCGCCCACCGACAACTGTCGTTGCAGCGAGTGCAAATTCATGAAGATGAACACGCTTGAAAAAGTCCGCGACTGCATGAAGAACCTTGCGCCGCGCATCGAACTGCCGGAGACGATTCTCAAGCGCGCGCGCCTGCCGATTGAGCGGATGTTGGAAATTTCCGCGCGCCCCAACTGAACCCATGAGCCTCTCTCTGCCCTCCGCCGATAAGCTCACTCAGCTTGCGCAGCGCATGGCCGCGCTGGGCGTACGCGAGGCCGATCTGGAGGAAAGTTTCGTGCGCTCCGGCGGCCACGGCGGGCAGAACGTCAACAAGACTTCCACCTGTGTCATGCTGCTGCATCGGCCCACGGGCTTGCGGGTGAAATGCCAGACCACGCGGCATCAGGCCATGAACCGCTTCCTGGCCAAGCGATTGTTGCTCGACAAAATTGAGGAAAAGAAAATGGGTTTCGTCGCCGCCCAGCGCACGGAGATTGAAAAAATCCGCCGCTCCAAACGCAAACGTTCGCGCCGCGCGAAGAAACGGTTGCTCGCCGATAAGTCTCGGCAGGGTGAAAAGAAAAAACTCCGCAGCTCGGTCAGGCTCGACTGAGGGGAATTATTTAACCGCAAAGAACGCAGCTTGGCCGTCCCCTCTGCGCTCTTTGCGTTCTCTGCGGTTAAATCCCCCTGCCGTCACTCATCCAGCTTCGCATCCGGGAACCGTTCGCGAATCCGCCGCCGCACCAGCTCTTCGTGTTCCGGCTGCAACCGACGGCGGTTGATCATGCGCTGCACGGCGTCCAGCAATTCCAGCCAGTCCTCCAGCGGCGGCTCCGCCACGGCCATCCACTGATCGAAGCGTTTCTCGCGATGACTGAACCGCCACTCGCGCCCGACGCGCTGGGCGTTGACCTGAAGCGACTTTCCGTCTTCGGTGGTGCGCTTCCAACTGATCTCAGCTTTGGGCATAGGTTATTTCAATCCGGCAAATCTACACTGGCCACCGCCATCGCCGCGATACCTTCACACCGGCCGATGAAACCCATCAGTTCGTTCGTCGTCGCCTTGATACCGACACGGCTTACGGTCAAGCCGAGGGCATCGGCGATGTGGGCTTTCATCTGCGGAATGTGAGGATAGATTTTTGGTTCCTGCACGATGAGGGTGGCGTCCACGTTGATAATTCTCCCGTTGCGCTGCAAGGCCTGCCGCGACGCTTCTTCCAGAAACACCTTGCTGGGCGCGCCCTTCCAGCGCGGATCGGTGTTTGGGAAAAAATGGCCGATGTCCACCTCGCCCAGCGCGCCGAGGATGGCGTCGCAGATCGCGTGCATCAAAACATCCGCATCCGAATGCCCGTCGAGGCCGCGCGAGTACGGAATCTCCACCCCGCCCAAAATTAATTTCCGCCCCTCGGCGAAAGCGTGAACATCATAGCCAGTGCCAACGTGTACCATGCCGCCAACTATAACGGCCCGGAAAGTTCCACCAAGCAATTTTGTTGGCGGTTTCGTCAGAGCCGAACACCTCTGCCGCTTCGCTTGCGAGGTTCTGTTGAAACGAGCCACCAAGGCGACGATTACTCGGCCTTGGTCATTTCAATTTTAGGCACGAGCAATTGCATTGCGAGCAGTGAGACAACGTAGGTGCCGGAAAAGTAAACGAAAACCCAGATGTAACTGCCCGTCTCCTGGACGATGTAGCCCGTGAACCCGTTCACGAAGCCGCCGGTGAAGTAACCGACGAAGCCGCCCAGCCCGACGACGGAACTGATCGCCTGCTTCGGCATCGTATCCGACACGAAGCTGAACAGATTGGCCGACCATCCTTGATGCGCCGAACCAGCGATGCCGATGATCAGCACCGCGAGCCAGGCCGTGCCGGCCATGGGCGCGAGAAACACCGGCACCACGGCCAGCGCGCAAATGAGGAATGTGACTTTGCGAGCCGCGTTCAGCGACCAGCCTTTGTTGAGCAGACGTCCCGACAGCCAGCCGCCCAGAACACCGCCGATCGCCGCCAGCGCGAAGAACGCTCCCGTCCACCAGCCGATGGCCTGCAAGTTCATCATGCGGCGGATTTCCGTGGGGAAGGCGTCTTCCAACAGCATGCGGTTGATGCGGGGAATCGTGTTGGTATTGGCAGGCTTGGCGAGCAGTTCCAGCGTTCTGGGGCGCAAGGTCACGCCGCGAAAAGCATTCGTCTCGAAACGCGTCGGGGTCAGGATCAACTTGTTCAAATCCTCCACCAAGGCGGCGTTTAGGTTGGTGGCATCGCCGTTGCCGTTCGCATAGCCGGACAAAATTGACTGGGTCTTCGGCGAGAACTGGCCGCGCAGAAAGAGCGCCGGGCTGCCGTTGGCCTGCGTCAGCTTGCCGGCGAAGGCGTTGACATCCTGCACGTCCGCCAGCACGAGCTTGGGCGCGGAAAATTTCTTGGCCAGAAAATCAGGCAGAAATGATTGGTAAAAACCCCAGGCTGGAGCAGCAAGAATTCCCGCAATGACATACGCCCAGACGGCGCGATAGCCGAGCAGCTTGATCCAAGACACCTTGGCCCTTTTTTCTTCCACCAACGGCTGGCCCTCGCGAATGTAGTGGCATTCTTCGGGGGACAAACGCTTGTGCGTTTCCGGATGATCGTAGATCCACCACCAAGCAACGACCCAGACAAAGCCGGTGCCACCCGTCACATAAAAAGTCGTCTCCCAGCCGAGATGCAGGAAGATCCACGGCACCAGAACCGGGCAGATCACCGCGCCGACATTCGTGCCTGCATTGAAAATGCCCGTGGACAAGGCGCGTTCCTTCACCGGAAACCATTCGGCAACGATCTTGATGGCGGCTGGGAAGTTCGCCCCTTCCGACAGCCCGAGCAGGATGCGCGCAAACATGAAGCCCGCCGCCGTCAACGGCATCGTCAGCGTCAGCACGACGATTCCTTTTTCTGCCCACGAGAACCACGGATACTTCATGCGGAACACCTCGGTCATGTCCATGTAACCACAAAGCCCATGCGCCATCGCTGCGGCGCTCCACACGAGGACGAACAGGGGCAGGCCGCGTTTGACGCCCATGCGGTCCATCGCCCACCCGCCGAAAAGGTAGCCGAATGCGTAGGCGAAGGAGAACGCCGCCATGATGTAGCCGTAGTCGAGATCGGTCCAGCCCAGCTTTTCACTCAGCGGCCCCTTGAGAATGCCGAGCGTGAGCCGGTCAATGTAATTGACGGCAACGGAGAAAAACAGGAGGCCACAGATGGCCCAACGAAAACGGCCCACAACGGGGAGCGACGGCGCGGCCGGGGACGACGGTTGATTCATGTGCCACCAGCTTTAACAAATCACGCGCGCAAACGGCCATCTAATTTCTGCAATCCAGTTTGAGTTTTACGCGCCCGGGGGCCAGCGGCGAACGCACCGGGGAAACCCCGTCCACAAATCTACGGAAGCCCGCCGCCATAAGTACGAATATCTTTACGCGGCAAATGAATTATCGTGGCTTCGTTGAATGAACACTCGACCGGAGCATAAACAAAACGACCGCCTGCCCGCCGGCGAATCACCCCTTCATTCCTGACCTAAGCATGGCGCACACTTTGAACATGTTGACGGCCCCCGTGGAAATGGTTTTGCTCCGCAAACGCACGCGGGTGTTTGCCCTGCTGGGCAAGGCCACACGCGGCGGCATTGAGCCGTTCGGCCGCGAAGACCTCGCCCGCAGCTGGGCGGTCACCTCTGAATACGGTTGCCTCCGCCTGGAAAAACTCACCGGTGACGAGGAAGTCACCGGCCTGGAATTGTTTCTGCCCAGCCCGTCGTCTTACCACTTCGGCATCGCCGGCACGGGGGAAGCGCCCGAACTGACTCGCGCCGTTTTCGGCCTGCTGCCCGCCGAACTGGAAGAACTGGTCAGCACGTTGCGGCGCGGCAGTTTTCCGGTGCTGGGTTTTTCGCTCGCCAATACCAAGTGCAGCATCAGTTCCAACGTCATTCCCGGAAGCTGGCCGCATGTGGTCGTCTCCAATCTCGCTCTTTATGGAAACGTGGTTTCAGTTGAAACATTTGTGAGGATTCTGGTTTCCTCCCTGCCGCAAGGCCACCTGGCAACCCGTTTCCCCGCTCTGCAGGCCGTCACCCGCCAGATGATGAAACTGTCCATCGCCCGGCCGAAGGGGATTCCGTACAACACGGAAATTCTCCAACTGACGCCAACGGATCTGCTGGCTCAGAAATAAGCCCGCCTTCCCGATTTTCAGCGCTGCTCGTCGCCATCGTCCGCCGGCGACGCCTTGTCCTTCGTCAGCCACCACACGATGATGCCCGGCGCAAAACACAACGTCATGCCGATAGGCATCGCAAATATGCTCCAGAATTTATCCATAAAAGTCCGCCAGCTTTGCCGCAACGAAATTAAATGTAAAGCAGTTTCACCCCGTCGCGGGCCGTCGCCCGCCAAAATTGATTTGATCCCCGCGCCTTTTGAACCAAGAATCCCGGCGTGCCCGACAATAAAATCATCCTGCTCACCGGCGTCACCCGCGGCCTGGGCCGTGCGCTGGCGGCCGAGTTTGCGCGGCTGGGTCATCGGGTGCTGGGCTGCGGACGTTCGCAAAAAGAGATCCGCAAACTCAACGAGCAGTTCGGCCCGCCGCACGATTTTTATGCCGTGGACGTCACCTCCGACGATGCCGTGAAATCCTGGGCGAGCATCTGTCTGACGACCCACGGCGCACCGGATCTCGTGTTGAACAACGCCGGCGTCATCAACAAAAATGCGCCGCTCTGGGAGATTGAGGCCCGCGAATTTTCCGACGTGCTCGACACTAACGTCAAAGGCACCGCCAGCGTCATCCGCCATTTTGTGCCGGCGATGATCAAGCAAAGACGCGGCGTGATCGTCAACTTCAGTTCCGGCTGGGGCCGCTCCACGAACGCCGAGGTCGCGCCGTATTGTGCGAGCAAGTGGGCCATTGAAGGACTCACGCAGTCGCTCGCGCAGGAACTGCCGTCAAGCATGGCGGCCATCCCGCTCAACCCCGGCATCATCAACACCGAGATGCTGCGCAGTTCCTTCGGTAAATCCGCCAACGCTTATCCGACCGCCGCAGCGTGGGCGGCCATCGCGGCACCGTTTCTTCTCCGCCTCGGCCCAGCGGAAAATGGAAAATCCCTGACCGTGCCCATCCGCAACGCGAACGACTAGCCGGAACTTCAAGTCATGCCATCGTGGGTGCAATGTTCAGCGGCAACAGCCCGTGATGCGCAGATGCTGCCAACAAGATCACCCGCCCGGCTTGAGCTTTTTCAAATCCTCAGCCAGAAACGTCACGACATCTTTGAACTTGGCGGCATTGGCCGGGTTGATCTGGATCAGCAACTGGTGCGCGGCCAGGCTCGTCCGCTTGCACGCCTCGTTCGTCGGCGGTGCCACGGTGATGTCGCGCGCCTCCCCGGCACACGGCAGGCTCGCCCGGCCCTGGGTGACTTGGAACAGATGCAGCACGCCCAGGCTTTCGATCAGCTCGGTGATGTTGGCCGTGGGATTGTAGAGCTCGACGACTCGCTCGTCCTTGTCCGGCAGCGACGGGTTCACCTTCAAACCAGCCCAGGCGAGGATGCCCAGAAACGTGCTGTCCATGAACGTACACTCGGAGAGGTCGAGCACAAAATGCCGGCAACCCTGCTTCCACAGCTCGGTGAACAACGCCTGGAATTCGGGCGTGCTCGTGCAGTTGGCTTTGCCGATCAACTTGATGCACGCGCAATCTTCGCCGACGGACACCAGCATTTTTCCTGGGGAAGCGCTCATGGGAATTAAAAAATAAAAATTAAAAATGCAAAATGTCCGATGGGGCGCCGTTTCCGTTCCACTTCATTTATGCTTTTGAATTTTGCATTGTTCATTTGTTCACGCGACCGGCGATCTGCATGGCCGCTTGTTGCAGCACCATCGCCCCGTCCAGCCGGCTCGTGACCAATCGCTGGTTGCATTGCAGCAGCAGATCCATCGCCCGCACCAGTTCGGCCTGCGAGTACTGTTTAACCTGCGGCAACGCTTTGTAAAGCACGTAGGGATTCAACGCCAACGGATTGAACCGGCGGTCGGCGGGCAGTTTGTCCGTCGGCACGCGCTCCAACTGCGCCTTGAACCGGTTGTAATCCGCATCGGGCTTGATCCAGCCTTCGCGCAGCATTTCCTTGAGCAGCAGCAGCGCACGCACCTTGCTGATCAGACCATAGAGCAGGCCGATCTCCGACTTGTCCTTGTCGAACTTCATCTCCCACAATTCCTCGTCGAGCCGCTTCAACAATCGCGGCAGATCGCGGTCGCCCAGCGCGTCGCCGAGCGCGAAGGCGCGCGCCAGCTTGTTGCGCGTGCAGATTGCAGTCACGTCTTCCATCCCAATTTCCGGGCGGTCACCGACGTAAAGCGAAAGTTTTTCCACCTCCGTGTCCAACTGCCGCTGATTCGGGCCGGTGCGGCTGATCAACTCGCCGAGCGCCTCGTGATCAATGGTTTTTTGCCGCGCACGAAAACCTTTCAGCGCCCACGTCTCGGCCTGGCCGGCCCAGTCCTTGTCGTCGGTGGACAGAGCGACCAACACTTCAATCTTACCGAGTTTCTCCAACGTTTTGTAAAAACCGCGACGTTTGTCGGCTTTTCCTGCGGAAATGAGGAGACGAACACCGTCCCAGCGGAAGTTTTTTAGTTCTTCGGCCAATTGGCCGAGTTCGGTGGTGACGACCGCACTGCCAGCTGTGCGATCCTCCCCGAGAAAGGTGCAATTCTGCCACCAGACTACTTTGGCGCCTCCA
>JANYDP010000584.1 GCA_025363535.1 Verrucomicrobiota bacterium
CGGAGGCGATCCCATTTCGGGCAACACCACCTTCCAAAATAACGCCGACAAGAAATTTATTTTTATTGACCAAGCCTACGGCAAATGGTCGCCGCTGACGGGGCCAAACTGGTTTGGCAGCCTCATCATCGGCAAAATGGAAAATCCCTTCGTGTTTTCCGACATGGTGTTCGACCAGGATTACACCCCGGAAGGTGTGGCGCTGAATGCCGCCTACACCATCAACGACAAGCACAGCGTCAAACTGAACGGCGGCTACTTTGTGCTGGACGAATTGAGCGGTTCCAATCACGACCCGTCGCTGGTCGGCGCGCAACTGCGGTGGGATGCGAGCTGGACTCCGGCACTGACCAGCACTTTCGGCGCGGCCTACCTGGCGGTGAACAACGAAAACATGCTCACCAACGGCGCGGTGCAGAATGTGAACCGGGGCAACACCCGCATCGGGGCCACCGGCCAGTTGGCGTACCGTTACACGCCGTTTGTCTTGGACGCTTCCGTGACCTACAACTTCGCCAAGTTTCCGTTTTACACCGGGCCGTGCCCGCTCAAGTTCGGGGCTGACTACATGTATAACAACGGCGCGCCCGGCAGCGGCAACGACGTGAACGGCCGTCCGGTGAACAACTCCGCCTACTCCGTTGGCGTCCAGTTGGGCAAGTCCGGCAAGAAAGGCACCTGGGATATTGCCTACACTTGGAAGGATCTCGGCGCGAATGCCTGGTGGGAAGAACTCACCGACTCCGACTTCGGCGCTTTCTACGCGGCGGGCAATTCGCCGGCGAACTCCGGTTCCAACGTCGGCTACGGCGCCGGCACGAACGTGAAAGGGCACATCCTCAAGTTCTCCTACTCGCCCTACAACGCGTGGACTGTCTCAGTGAAATGGTTCCTCACCTCGCTCGGCAACCCGTTCCCCACCACGGAAACCAGCAGCATGAGCCGCCTGCAGGTGGATGCGAACTGGAAGTTCTAATTGCCACCCAAACGTAACCGTAACGAAATACAACCGACACAAAACTTAGTTCAAATACTACATCTGATGAAAACGAAACTGTTCAAACTCGCGCTCGGCGCAGCCTTGGTCTCGGCGGCGGCCTTCGCCCACGCTGGCAACATCACCGTCAAAGGTTCCGACACCATGGTCATCCTCGCTCAAAAGTGGGCGGAGGTTTACATGGGCAAAAATGCCGGCGTGAAAATCCAGGTCACCGGCGGCGGTTCCGGCGTCGGCCTTGGCGCGCTGCAAAACAACCAGACCGACATCGCCAATGCCTCCCGCCCCATCAAGCCCGCTGAAATTTCGGCGTGCATCAAGTCCTTCAACAAGAAGCCGCGCGAATACAAAGTCTGCCTCGACGGCCTCTCGGTTTATGTGAACGTGGCCAACCCGCTCACCGAACTGAGTCTGGAGCAGCTCGAGAAAATTTTCACTGGCAAGGTGAAGAACTGGAAAGAAGTCGGCGGCCAGGATCTGCCGATCACAGTCATGAGCCGCGAAAACAGCTCCGGCACCTACGAGTTCTTCAAGGAACATGTGCTCAAAGGCCAGGACTTCGCCGCCAGCGCGCAGACTATGGCCGGCACGGCCGCCGTGCTGCAGTCGTTGTCCCAAGAGCCGAAAGCCATCGGCTACGGCGGCGCGGCTTACGGACTCAAGGGCGCGAAGGCGTTGAAGATCAAGAAGGATGACAGCTCGCCGGCCATCGAAGCCACGGAAGCCACCGTGCTCAACGGCACCTATCCGATCTGGCGTTACCTCAACGTCTATTTGAACCCCGAGAAGGACAAAGGCGAAATCGCCGCGTATCTCAACTGGGTGCGCAGTGACGAAGGCCAGAAGATCGTCAAAGACATCGGCTACTATCCGTTGCCTGAGAACTTGCGTGAGAAGAGCGAGAAATAATTGTCGGCCGTCCGGAGCCGGCGTTGCGACCTGGCTCCGGGTTAAAATTATTGGCGGGAAATTAGGTTTGATTCCACGGTTCCTCCCCACCAAAGTTAGCGGGCGGGTCAGGCATCTATGCAGTGTCTGGCCCGCCATTTGATTTCAGATGAACATTCAACATTCAACATTGAACACTAAACCTCGAATGAGGAAGAGGCCGGTTGCGCCCGCGACGTTGACTGTTGAAGGTTGGGTGTTGAATTTTCCCGCATCGCTGCCATGCCGCTGACTCCGCAAAAAAATCCCGGACGCAGCGTCGGCTGGACGGGCCTCAAGCGCGGCCATCGCGCCAAGCCGTTCGAATGGCTCGCCGAAAAATTTATTTTCCTCGTGTCGCTCTCCGCCATCCTGATGGTTTTCCTGATCTTCATCTTCATCGGGCGCGAAGCGATCCCCGTCGCGTTCGGGCGGATGGACAGCTCGCTCACTCAAAAGGCCATGGCCGTCGAGGACATGGACAAGGTCAGTCCCAGGGAGCTTCAGGAATATCTCGGCCTGACCGACCAGCAGTTTGCCGGCATGGACCGCGAGACCCGGCAGGCGTTGATGGAATCCAAACTGGATGAAGTGAAATCCGCCTCCAAGGACAAGGATGCCGCGCTCAACACCACGCGCTGGAAATATCTCCTCGAACCCCATCAATGGACCGGCTATGACAAACCCGCCTACATCTGGCAGCCCATTTCCGAAATCCGCAAATACAACATCATCCCGCTCATCATCGGCAGTTTGAAGA
>JANYDP010000007.1 GCA_025363535.1 Verrucomicrobiota bacterium
GCGATGCAGAAAAGCAGCTACGAATTGCTCGCGGCCAAGGAGCGTGAACAAATGGCCGAACGCGGCTATGTCGAAGCGTTGCGCGATTACTGGATTGCCCGTGCGGAACTCGAACATGCCGTGGGCGGGCGTTTGGGCGACGATGCTTCACTCATGCCCGCAATGCCGAAAACGAATTCAACGCCAACCGAAGAACACAACCACAACCACTGATTTTGAAACAAAAGACTCAATTATGAATCGTCGAAACTTTATTACAGGCGCGGCCACCATTGCGGGCGGCGCGTTGCTCACTCGTTTAGCTCCCACCGCCATCGCCGCCGAACCCGGCACGGCGGCAGTCAGCACCGGCAAGACTGAGCCGTTCAATCCGGGTGGGCTTGGCTATAAACCCGTCATCACGCCCAACGGCGTTACGTTGCCGTGGAAAATGGTCAACGGCGTGAAGGTGTTTCATCTCGTGGCCGAGCCGGTCACGCATGAATTCATCCCCGCGATGGAGGGACATCCCAGCCTGGTCGCCGAGTGTTGGGGTTACAACGGTCGCGTCCACGGGCCGACCATCGAAGCAGTGGAAGGCGACCACGTTCGCATCTACGTCACGAACCGGCTGGCCGCTGCAACGAGCGTTCACTGGCACGGCGTTTTGTTGCCGAGCGGCATGGATGGCGTGGGCGGAATTTCGCAAAAGGCGATTCAACCGGGCGAAACATTCAAATACGAATTCACGCTCAAGCAGCACGGCACACTGATGTATCACTCGCATCACGACGAGATGACGCAGATGCAACTCGGCATGATCGGATTGTTTATCATCCATCCGAAGAATCCTACTTCGCCGCCGCCTGACCGCGACTACGCGTTCATGTTGAGTGAATGGAAAATCGAAGTCGGCGCGCGGCGTCCTGACCCGAATGAGATGACAGACTTCAACGTGTTCACCTTGAACGGGCGGAGCTTTCCCGGCACAGCGCCGCTGGTTGCCAAAGTGGGCGAGCGCGTCCGCATCCGCATCGGCAATTTGAGCACGATGAGTCATCACGCAATTCATCTGCATGGTTATTACTTCAAAGTCGTGGCGACCGACGGCGGGGAAATTCCCGAAGCCGGACAATGGCCGGAGACGACGGTTCACATGCCGACCGGCAGCACGCGCACGGTGGAGTTCGTCGCCAACGCGCCGGGTGATTGGGTGATGCACTGCCACATGCTGCATCATGTGATGACGCAAATGGGCCATCAGTTTGGAAACATGATTGGCATCAAGACCGACGGCTTGAGCGAGAAAATCCGCAAGCTCGTCCCCGGTTACATGGCGATGGGACAGGACGGCATGGCCGACATGGGTGAAATGGGCATGGCGTGGCCTCCAAATTCGCTGCCGATGGTGGGCGGGCGCGGCCAATACGATTACGTCACAATGGGCGGCATGTTCACCGTCCTGAAAGTGCGCGAGGAACTGTCCGCCAACGGCTCTGACCCCGGCTGGTATAAATCGCCGCCCGGCACGCTGGCCGAAGTCGCTCCCGAAGCAGATTTGAAACGCGACGGGATCGAGTTGCCGAAAGATTTGCCGAGGACCGCCGCGCTACGGACGCGCAAAGATGACGTTTGGTGCGGCACGCCTCCGGCAAAACCGACCTTGCTGGCAAAGAATGAAATCAATGGACGAATCAAACTCCACTAACAAACAGCGAAAGGAAAACAGCATGAAAACGAAATGGATACTGACATCAATCGCGGCGATGGCACTCGGCCTCGCAGCTTTCACCGTGACCGGCTGCAAAAAATCCGACTCCGCCGAGAGCAGCCCTCACGCACATCAATATACCTGCCCGATGCACTCGGACGTGGTTAAGGACGCGCCGGGCAATTGTCCGAAGTGCAGCATGAAGCTGGTGGAGAAGAAATAACCGGCGAAAAACAAAGACACTTTTGCCGTTGTGTTGACGGCGAATCCCCACAGACAAAAACAAAAAACGAAACCATGAAAACATTCACCAAGATACTCGCGCTGGCTGTATTGGCTGGTGCGACCTCAATCCTGTTCGTCGGCTGTGCCAGTGACGGCCACGACCATTCCGGCCATTCGCACGGCGCGGCGGCAAAGCCGTATCCGTTGAACACCTGTCTCGTCACCGGCGAGGCGTTTGAGCACGGCAAACCCTACACGTTCATCCACGACGGGCAGGAAATTAAGCTCTGCTGCAAGGACTGTCTCGCCGACTTCAATAAAGAACCGGCGAAGTATCTCTCCAAACTGAACGCGCCCAAGTGACGCGGCGCACGCAAATAATTTTTGCTGTCACGACGGCGGCGAAGAAACAAGACAAACAAAAGCAATAAGTATGAAACTGACCGGACACATCCTCACTGCGGTTCTGCTCACCGGCCTCGCTGCCGGAGTCATGAGCGCCCGCGCCGACGACAAAGACACGCACAAGGATAACGATGCCAAGGCCGTGCAGACCGATCCAAAAGCCAAACCGTATCCGCTCGAAAAGTGTATCGTCTCCGACGAGAAGCTTGGCGAGATGGGCAAGCCGGTGGTGTTGACCTACAAAGGCCAGGAAATGAAGTTCTGCTGCAAGGACTGCGTGAAGAAGTTCAACCAAGAGCCGGCCAAATACCTCAAGCTGATGGACGAAGCAGCGAAGAAACAAAAAGAGACGAAGTAATCGTCTGTTGGCCCGTCCCGCCAGCGTTGCTCATACGTCAATGCTGGCGGGCAAAGGCCACACGGCGTTCAAGCGTATGAATAACCGAGCGTTGAAATGCTCAAGTATTTGCTCACCTTGCCACTGATGATGGGCGAGGGCTTGAGTGCTTCCGTCAGGTTCGGTGGATTCTTGCCGGGATTGGCTTGCTGCCATTTGGCCCAAAGACGGTCCATGTTGGAATGATGAAGCCAGAAAAGTGGATCGGCGGGCGAATTTGTCCCGGCCATCTGACCGGATGTTGCCGGATTGTCTCCACCGACGGCGATATGAACCCCTCCATGAATGCGTTCGAGCGCGGATTGGAACGACACGAACGTCGTGCGCGCATTTACGCTCGTCACGTCAGCAGCCGTTGGCAGATAGCTGGGATTCCAATGACGTATGAGTCCCCAGCTCGAAACGAACGCCGGTGCGTTGAGTGCGGCGGGAATTTGAGGATTCTGCACCGTATCCCAATAAGGCAGCGAAACGGTGGCATCAACCTTTTGCAATTGCTGCTCGAAGCGCAGAATAAACCTGCGATGCCAGGCGAGAAAATTTCGCCCGACCATTCCTTGCATGGTATGCACTCCCCAACTCATGCCGCTCATGCTCATCGCGCGCACATGCACATCCACAAACGCGCCATAGCGTGGTGTGGGATTGCCCAATCCGCGCAAAGCGACAAGTGCGTTGATCAACGCCTGCCACTCTTGCGCCGTGAGGTTCGACTGATTTTTACGAACAGTTGCCATAGTATAAGCCTTTCGTTTTTAGTTAAACAGCCTGTCCCGACCTACTTGCCGCTGCCATCCGCTCAAATACAATGCTCTTTGAAAAGTGGCTCTCCACGAAAAATGCCGGGCTTGTCGGGCAACAGAATGTCACGCGCCTTAGCGTATGCAATTAAGAAACAAGTGCCGATAATCGGCCGGAAATGTAGGATTAAAATATGGTCAAAGACCCAATCTGCGGAATGACGGTGAACGAAGCGACGGCGCTCTACGTCGAGCGCGATGGCGAGACGTTTTACTTTTGCAGCGAGCACTGCCGGAAGAATTTTCTTTCGCAAAGCACTTCCGTTGAAACAGACGAAGGTTGTTGCAGCGGCAAAAGCGAACCTGCCGCCGCTCACAGTCACGCGCCCCACGAACATTCCCATCACGGCCATGAACCCACAGCAGTAACACCTTCCGCCGTTGCCAAATACTTTTGCCCGATGTGCCCCGGCGTGGAATCGGACAAGCCGGGCGATTGCCCGAAATGCGGCATGGCTTTGGAACGCAATCTCGCGTGGAAGCCGTCAGCGAAATCCATCTACACCTGCCCGATGCACCCGGAAATTCAACAGGATCATCCAGGAAATTGCCCCAAGTGCGGCATGGCGCTCGAACCCACAACCGTTGCCGCCGAGAGTGACGTGGAGGAGGGCAACACCGAATTGCGTGACATGACGCGCCGCTTCTGTATCGGCACGGCGTTGACCTTGCCGGTGTTCATCGTGGCGATGGCGCATATCGTGCCCGCGTGGAATCATGCCGAATGGCTGAACGGCGAAGCGTCGCGTTGGGGACAATTCCTTCTCAGCACGCCGGTCGTGTTGTGGGCGGGCTGGCCTTTTTTCGTGCGCGGATGGCGCTCACTCGTGAATTGCAGTTTGAATATGTTCACGCTCATCGCCCTTGGTGTCGGCGCGGCC
>JANYDP010000481.1 GCA_025363535.1 Verrucomicrobiota bacterium
CAAGCCGCGCCAAGTGGCGGCTTGTGTTCAGGAGTGGGCATTATGAAATTAGCGGTTTCGAGTGAGCCCCGTAGCCAAAGCTACGCAAATTATTATGGTTTGGTTTTACATGTTTGGAACGTTTGTTTGACCTTCACTGACTAAAACGTTTCTACGCCTTCCGCCACCGCTTGCCAAGCCTTTTCGCTAAAAGAAAAAACCGCCAGGAGGTTTTAATATCCCGGCATGGGTGAAACTTCTTCCTTGTGTCGCTTACTTTGGCCCGGAAGGCGCCGGCTGCGGTGCTGTTTGCGCTTGGAGTTAAATACAGACGCAAGCTACGCAATTTCTTCGATAATTTTTGCAAGCCGCGTTTGACAACCTTGGATGTTCAACTTATCTGGTGCTTGCCGGGAATCGGCACTTCGCGGGTGGGTGCGGAACCCCATTCCATTTTCTCCGGGGCGAGGGAGGTCTGCCAGCCCATCGCTTCATCCCACGTCACGGCTTGACCGGTGTAGGCGGATTCGCGGCCCATAATGCAGGTCATGGTGCTGTGGGCGACGGAGGTGGCGTCGTTGACGTACGGCGCGGCACCGCGCACGGCGGCGATGAGGTCAGTATGTTCCACGATCTGCGGATCAATCCGGGTGCCATCAAACTTGAACGGACTTTCGCCGAGAATGATTCCATCGCTCAATTTATTGCACACGCCCTTGGTGCCGACCACGGCTTCGCTGACGTTGCCGTCCGTGCCGTCAATCTGCCGGCACTGGCTGAACATGCGAACACCGTTGGCATATTCATACTCGACGGCGAAGTGATCGTAGATGTGGCCGGACTTGGAGCCGAGCGCCTGGCGACCGCCCTGGCCGTACGCACGGATGGGATGTCCCTGCATGATCCAGTTGCAGACATCAATGTTGTGCAGGTGTTGCTCGACGATGTGATCGCCGCACAGCCACGAGTAGTGATACCAGTTGCGAATCTGCTTTTCAATTTCGGTTTCGCCGTGGTCACCCCGATGCCAGATGGCACCCTGATTCCAATACGCACGCAGGCAGAGAATTTCGCCAATCGCGCCGGCGTGAATGCGTTTGATGGTTTCCAGGTAACTTGCCTGATGGCGGCGTTGGGTGCCGGCCACGACGCAGAGTTTTTTCTCGCGCGCGAGTTCCCCCGCAGCGATGAAGCGGCGGATGCCGGGCGCGTCCACGGCCACGGGTTTTTCGCAAAAGATATTTTTGCCCGCCTTCACAGCGGCTTCAAAATGAATGGGCCGGAAACCGGGCGGCGTGGCGAGGATTACATAATTGACATCAGCCAGGTCGCAGACTTTTTGGTAGGCGTCGAAGCCGGAGAAACAATGTTCGGGTGCGACCTTGAACTTCTCGGCGGCAGCTTTGGCCTGGCTCTCAAACACGTCGGCGACAGCGGCGATGGTCACATTGCCGGCTGAGGCCAGTGCATTGCCCACGGCACCGGTGCCGCGTCCACCGCAGCCGATGAGGCCGATCTTGATGACGTCATCCGGCGCGGCGTGGCTGGTCTGGACGAATGGGAAGTTAGTCACGATGGCCGAACCAGCCGCCAGCATGGAAGTGCGTTTGAGGAAACTGCGGCGATTCACCGCTGATTGCGAAGGAACATCTTTTTGTTTGGTCATAGAATTTTTGTTTTTTAATTTTCAACTCTAGTTAACGCTGGACCCCCGCGACTTATTCATCGTGAATTCACCGGCGACGGTTTTTGTCTGGGTCATGTCGCGAGTCTCTGCGGAAAACTTGCGGCGGGCAATCGGTTTTTTGTTCCCGTTGCCGTTGGTGTCATTGACGAAACGGCTTGGCGTCCAGGTTGGCCGAGAGTTCAGCCGGCGTGATGGTGGACTGCACGCCGTCCTTGGGCACCTCTGCTTTGGCCGTCCACAGAATTGCGTTCAGGACAAGTTTGCGGAAATTGTCGTCGCCCCAGTTGCGATGATAATGTCCGCCGGTGAAACCGAAGCCGCGTCCGCCATTCGCCCGTTCCGCCGCCCACGCCACGGCCTGCGTGTCGCCGCGCGCGACGAGTTCGCGCACTGCCGGGTTGCCCTCGTGCGGGCCGTCATTGCGCTTGGTGGTGCTTTCGCCGGGCACGGCGCTGAGGATTGGCGTCACGCCTTTCATGCCGTCGCGGAAGCGCATGTGGAAATACCATTCGTCTGCAATCTGAAACGGCTGCACGCCGCGCGTGGTCGGATGGTCGGGTAAAGTTTTGAAATCCGCCGTCCAGTTGGGATTCACCGACCAATTGATTTCAAACGCACCGCCCAGCCAGTTGAGAAATTCCGGCTGCCCTTTTTCAATTGTCGGCTCCACCGCATAATGCAGGCAGACCAGCCCCACGCCCTTGTCCATCAGCGCGCCGAGGGTCTTCAAATGATCGCTTTGCAAAAGCGGATGAGCCGGGCCGCCGTCGCTGTAAACCACCACCGTCGCGACACCGTCAAACGCATTCGCATCGGTGGGCCAGCCGTTGGAGTAAACGACGCTGGTCACGCCCGGCACCTGATCTAGGCACGCCTTGAGCAGCAAACACCCGGCGCGATGTTCGTGCGCGCCCGGTCCGTGGCTGGGCGGCCCGGCGAGGAAAATAATTTTTTTTTCGGCGGCGGCAGCCGACAGCGCAACGACAGCGAGCGCCAGAGCAACCAGCAGATTTTTCATATGGTTCATTTGGAGAAATGGACGTGGCAATGGGTGAAGGTTTCGCATCCGTCCTAAGTATGTCAAGCCTTTGACTGCCTTCGGCTCGCGTTACGATGGGGAAAAATGGCGACCCTACCGGGAATCGAACCCGGGCTATCTCCGTGAAAGGGAGATGTCCTAACCGCTAGACCATAGGGTCGCGAAGGGCGCAAAGATAATCACCGCCCGCACGTTGTCACGCAAAATTCGCGTTTGCGTTGCCTCTTTTTTTTCAATAGGTTCACGCCTCATTGCAAATGAAAGTTTATATTGACGGGAAATATCTGGATGAGCGCAACGCCAAAGTCTCGGTGTTCGATCACGGACTCTTGTACGGCGACGGGATTTTTGAGGGCATCCGCGCCTACAACGGCCGCGTCTTCAAATTGAAAGAGCACATTGACCGGTTGTTTTCCTCGGCCAAGGCGATCCTTTTGGAAATCCCCCTGTCGCACGCCGAATTGATGAAAGCCACGGTCGCCACCATCCGGGCAAATAAACTGCGCGACTGCTATGTCCGCCTCATCATCACGCGCGGCATCGGCACGCTCGGCTTGAATCCGCGCAGTTGCAAAAAGCCGTCGGTGATCATCATCGCGGGCAAAATCCAGGTGTATCCGGCGGAACTTTACGCGCGCGGCATGGACATTGTGACGGTGCCAACGACGCGCAACCTGCACAGCGCCTTGAACCCAGCCATCAAATCGCTCAACTATCTCAACAACATCCTCGCCAAGATCGAGGCGAACAACGCGGGCGTGGAAGAAGCGGTGATGTTGAACTCCGAAGGGTTTGTGGCCGAGTGCACCGCTGACAACCTGTTTATCATCAAAGACGGCAAGCTGTTCACGCCGCCCTTGTCCGCTGGCGCGCTTTACGGCATCACACGGCAAACGGTGATGGAATTGGCGGAGCAAAACGGCGTAGCCGTGACCGAGCCGAACCTGACGCGCTATGATTTGTTCAATGCTGACGAATGTTTTCTTACCGGCACGGGTGCGGAGATAATGCCCGTGATCAAGATTGATGGTCGTGTGATCGGCACCGGCAAACCCGGGCCCCTGACGCAAAAACTGGTCGCGGAATACCACGCCTTGACTAAAGTGACTGGTCAGCCGATATACGGATAAGAATTTATGTTGTGTTCCGTCTGCAAAGAAAAAGAAGCCACGGTGTACTACACCAACATCGCGGATGGGAAGACGAAGAACGTCAATCTCTGCGAAGCGTGCGCCAAAGCCAAAGGCATCAACGAAACCTCCGGGTTTTCGCTGGCGGACTTGATGCTTGGGCTTGGCGCGTCGCAGGAAATCGAGGAGGCCAGCGGCGGCGTGGCGTTGAAGTGCGGGCGGTGCGGTTACGGCCAGGACGATTTTAAAAAGTCGGGCCGCCTCGGCTGTCCGGATTGCTACAAGGTTTTTGCCGATGGTCTGGAGAGTTTGCTCAAGACCATGCACAAAGGAACGCGGCACGTCGGCAAAGTTCCGGAAGCGCTCCGCGCAAACCGGGATTTGTCTGAACGCTTGAAAACCTTGCAGAAACGTCTGACCAAGGCCGTCGAAGACGAGGATTTTGAATCGGCCGCCAAGCTGCGCGACGAGATCAAGCAGACCAGCGCGAAGTTAACCACCACGGTTGTTGTCTGACATCATGGACATACACGAATTTCTTGCCCCGCCCGCCGAGACGGCGCGCCGAAGAGGCCCGCTGGATCGGATCGTGATGTCGAGCCGCGTCCGGCTCGCGCGCAATCTCAAGGCGTACGCCTTTCCAAGCTGGGCCAAAAAACCCGAGCGCATCAAAATTCTCGAAACCATCCGCCCCGCCGTCGCAAGTCTGCCCGAGATGGAGAATTCCTTTTCCGCCGCGCTTGATGATCTCACCGCGCTCGACAAGCAGATTTTAGTGGAACGTCATCTCGTCAGCCGTGAACACGCCGCCAAGAGCGCCGGCAGCGGACTCGTGTTGAACCGTGAAGAAACACTTTGCGTGATGATCAACGAAGAAGATCACATGCGGATGCAGGCGTTGCGGCCCGGCCTGCAAATCCGCCAGGTCTGGCAGGCGATTGACCAGGTGGACTCGGAGCTGGAGAAAAAACTGAACTACGCGTTCAGTTCCAATCTCGGCTATCTCACCGCCTGCCCGACGAACCTCGGCACCGGCATCCGCGTCAGCGCGATGCTGCATCTGCCGGGACTGGTCTTGTCCGAACAGATCAACCCGATCATCCAGTCCGTGAACAAGCTTGGCCTGGCCGTGCGCGGACTTTATGGCGAAGGCACCGAAGCTCTCGGCAATGTCTTTCAAGTGTCCAACCAAATGACATTGGGCGAATCCGAGACGGCCATTGTCGAGCGTTTGGAAAAAGTCCTGGCGCAAATCATCGAGCACGAAGAAAATGCGCGCGAATTGCTTTCAGAAAAAAAGCCAAAGACCGTTTATAACCATATCGGTCGCGCTTACGGCATCCTGGCCAACGCCCACAGCATCTCGTCCAAAGAGACGATGAATCTGCTGTCGTTGCTGCGGTTGGGTGTGGATCTGGGATTATTTCCCGGCGTGGACCGGTCGTTGGTGGATGAGATGTTTATTTTGACGCAGCCGGCCCATTTGCAAAAACAGCACTCGGAGAAATTGTCCGCCGAGGAACGTGATTTGCTCCGGGCAGACATGCTTCGGGAAAGGCTTTGGCCGGTTAACCGGCCCATCACCAAGCCGGCGGGCAATAAATCCGGCGAGTTGGACAAACAATAAAAGTGACGCACTGTAATTTATGAGCGATGAAGCCATGAGCAATTTTACGCCGCGTGCCCAGCAGGTGCTGGCGCTCGCGCGCAAGGAAGCGGACCGCTTCAACCACAACTTTGTCGGCACCGAGCATCTATTGCTCGGCCTGATCAAGTTGGGCCAGGGCGTGGCCGTGAACGTCCTCCAGAAGATGGGCCTGGATCTCGAGACCGTCCGCATGGAAGTCGAGAAACAGGTCGGCACCGGCCCCGATCAGAAAATGATCG
>JANYDP010000043.1 GCA_025363535.1 Verrucomicrobiota bacterium
CGGGACTTGAGCAATTTTGCACCACGCCCGCCGCGACCAGCCCGACCGCGCGAAATTAAATCGGCCTCGTAGTCGCTCAAATGTTCCAGCAAAGGTTTTTGTGCCGCATCTCGCATCAGCTTTGGCTCGACGATGCCCGCCGTTTCACGCTCCGTTTGCTGAATGAATTCCTGTGCCCGTTTGTTGGCAACTTGCAGGTCAGTTGCGCCAAGTGATTTCCAGCGGTCGCAGGGCATGTCGCCGATCCGATATCGCAGATAATAACTGCGTGTAGTCTTTATTTTTCCGTTCTGCCGTGATCGACGTTTTTCAACCTTGAAAATCATGATTGCCTCCATTTATTAGCGATTGCACTTGGCTTAAACGAAACCGAATGCCGCCCAGAATTCTGACACGCGTCAACCGGCTTGTGCTGACGAGACGATCCACAGTGCGCAAGGAACAAGCTAGCATTTCGGCCACTTCCCGTTTACGAAGCAGTTGCTCTCGCAGGGTTGGTGGTGCCGATTGTTGATCAATTTTCATTTCGTTGCCCTATTTTTTCGAACGTTCAGGTATGTTTTCCAAAAACATCGGCGGTGGAACCCCAAGCATTTGGTGGAAAAGACCGATGGCCTTGGAATAAGAAATAGGCATTTCCGCCTTCAAGTCTTTCAATGCTTCGCTTCGAAACTCGTCAATGAAGCTTGGTGGAACCGGCTTGCCGTCCGAAACGATGGCGATGACAACGCGGTCAGTTGGCAAAAGGTGAATAAGCTCATCTCGGAGCGCCTTAAGATTTTCAAAACCGATTTCGACTACGCCATCAGGTTCATGCCATAATAAAAGATGCGTGCTGTTGGCTTCGCGCTTCGTGTTTTCGAATACCTTCACCTCACTGGCGAAACGTTGTTGGATTGCCTTGGTCTTCGGCAAGTTTGGTTTGGCTGTTTTTGCCCGTTTGGTCACTTCATCAAAAATTTGCCCTCGTTCCAATACGTTCCCACGGTGTTTGTCCCAATTCAATTCGTTCAATTGATGGAAAATGGACCTCCTCGTGCTCCAGTTCACGGAACAGTCACCTTCGGTTTGACTTCCGTCTCGATATGTCAGAACAAAATCTGGATTGTAATCCCCCAAAACCATCGAATAACTAAAGTCATTCGGAATAGCCCTGTGCAATTTCTCCTTTAATTCTAGCAACGCGGTGCAGATGTCAGTCGGCCAGCCAGCCAACTCCGTAGACCAGTCATCGTTCCGCATCAGCATCAGAAATCCAAATTCCTTAGGAACTGCTTCGCGCGCCTCCATCAAAATCCGGTTGTTTAGTTCGATGATCTCTTTCATTGCTTCATTTCCTTTCTTGCACGACAAATTTTGCTGCAATTTCCCCACGCTGCTTGACCGCTTGCCGGCACGCAGCCAAGTAAGCGGCTAATCTCTTTTCAGCTTCTCGGCCCTCCTTCAGACCGTTGGACGCCATCACAAATTCGGCGATGACGTTGGCAATTAAACCCGACCGGGTGATGTTCATGCAAAACCCTAAGCGATCCACCGCCAGTTTTTCTCCGTCGCTCAACATGAAGCAGACAGTGTTATCCCGTGGACCATCAATCGCAGGGTTGGCCCGTCTTCCGGTTTTTCTTTCCTGCTCATCCGGCAGGGTTGTCTTGGTGGCTGACATACACATATCAAAACATATATGTTTTGATATGCAAGCGATTTTTTTGAGCCGGTTGATTTTTTTGACCAAACTTCACCGACTCCATTCCGCTGCAACTTGGCCTCCGTTCCGCTTGTGTGCTGTTCCATTGCGTTAAATCCACCCACCCTCGCGCAAGACTTTCAGCCAACTGGCTTGACGCCGTAAGCCGAAAGACTTGCTTGTCCCAGGACACCCACGCAACCGAACGGCACACCGCTTCACTTCGTCCAAGTTTCCGCTCCATTTCGTCGGCGAAGTTTGGCAATTTAAGGAAACTTTAATTTAGCCCAAAAGTTCAAACACTTTTCGGTTGTCTAATAAGTGGACTTACAGTTGTCTTACCAGTTAATGTCGGCGCGTGAGCTACCAGCCACAATTCACCATTACGCCCGTATTGCTGGCGCGGGTGGAGCAAATTGCCGCCCTGCGCGAGCGCATCCAGGCCGCGACAGTGGAAGTGGCGTGGATTCCCGCTTTGCAGAAGGACACGCGGACGCGCAACACCCATTCTTCGACGGCCATTGAAGGAAACCCGCTCACATTAGAACAGGTGCGCGCGGTGGAGGAGGGTAGGGAGATTCCTGCCGTGGCCGGTCGCGCCAAGCGGGAAGTGGTGAATTATTTTGCTGCGCTGCGTTTTGTGGAAAAACAGGCGGACAAGAAGAAAATTTCGCACGAGGAAATTTTGCGGTTACACAAGGTGATTGCTGGCGACGTGATGGATCAGGGCATGGCGGGACGTTATCGCACGATTGCCGTGCGGGTTAACCGATATGTTCCACCGCCGCCGCAAGATGTTTCCGGTTTGATGTTTGAATTGCTAACTTGGTGGAATCAGGAAGCGGCAAAAATCTCGCCGGTGTTGAGTTCGGCCATCGTGCATTATCGCTTTGAAGCGATTCACCCGTTTGCGGACGGCAACGGACGAACCGGCCGCGCGCTGGCGTTGTGGGAATTGTATCGGCGCGGGTTTGACACCCACCACATTTTTTCCGTGGACGAATTTTATTGGGAGGATCGTCCGCGCTATTATGCGGCGCTGGATGCCGTGCGGCGCGAAGGCGAGGATTTGACTGGCTGGCTGGAATACGCCGCCGAGGGTTTGCAGCTTACCTTGGAACGCGTCTGGACGCGGGTGCAGAAGTTCTCGGCGGGTGCAGGCCGGACGAAATTGGTGTTGCGTCCCAAGCAGGAGCAATTGTTACAATTGTTGCGGGACCACAAAAGTATGACACCACAAGAAATTTGGGACGCGCTCGGCATGACGAAGCAGGGTGCGATGAAGTTGATGCAGCCCTTGCTGGACGCGGGTTTAGTGCAGCGCGTCGGCACGCGAAAAATGGGGCGTTATATCCTTGCCTTGCCGAATTTATGAAATATCTGGCTGAATTCAACATCACCCGCGAAACTGCCGAGCGCAATCACGGACGTTTATGCGTAAACTATAGATTTTTAAGAAGGACGGAGCCGTTTAACTCAATGGTTGGAAGCAAATAAATGTCCAAACGGTTTTTCACCAACGAAGGCGAGAATACGCTGCTGAAAAAGTTTGCGGGCGTGTTCGCGCACAATCCCGACATTGAACGCTTTGACGCGCTCGTCGGCTATCTCCGCGCGTCCGGTTATTTCGCCCTCCGTCCGCATCTGGCAAAAGTCCCGCTCATCCGCATCATCGTCGGCATTGACGTTGACGAAGAATTGGCCCGTCATCATCGCAAGGGGCTGCTCATGCTTGGTGACGCCGACAAAACGCTCGCCTTTGTCCGCTCAAAATTGACCGAGGACGTGCAGGGCGCACCTTATCGGCGGGAAATTGAGGAAGGCATCCGCCAGTTTGTCGCCGATGTGTCTTCCAAGCGGGTTGAAATCCGGGCGCACTCCACCAAAAAACTTCACGCCAAGCTCTACATTTTTTTGCCCCAAGGCTTTTGCGAGCACAAACCCGGTGCGGTCATCACCGGCTCATCCAACCTCACCGCCGCCGGGCTTGGCGTCGAGGATGCCGCCAGCAATTACGAGTTCAACGTCCTCATGCACGATTACGAGGAGGTTCTATTTGCCCGGAATGAGTTTGAAAAATTGTGGAACGAGGGCGTGTCCGTCTTGCCCGAAGCTATCAAGGGTATCGTCAAGGAGAGCTACTTGCGCGACGACCTCACGCCGTTTGAACTCTACATCAAATTCTTGATTGAATACTTCGGCCCGGCCATCGAATACGATCCCAATTCCGAACGCGACTTGCCTAAAGGCCGAAAGGCTTTGAGCTATCAGGGCGACGCCGTGAACGACGGCTGGCTCAAATTGCAGAGGCATGGCGGCTTTTTTCTCGCGGATGTTGTCGGCCTTGGCAAAACCGTGGTTGCCACCCGCATCGCCAAGAAATTTTACTACCACAACGGTTTTCCAAATCATCGCTCGCGCATCTTGATCGTTACGCCCCCGGCGTTGCGCGAAAATTGGCAAAACGAAATGGAGTTGTTCGGCCTCGACGACGCCGTGAAGATCATCAACAACGGCAGTCTTCACAAAGTCCGCGACCCGGAACGCTTTGACCTCATCATCGTGGACGAGGCGCACAAATTCCGCAACGACACTGCCGACGGCTACGACTTGCTCCAAAAACTTTGCAAGACGCGCACCAAGCACCGGTTGCCGGACGGCCACCCCGACGGCGAATTTGCCCGTAAAAAAGTCATCCTGATTTCCGCCACGCCGTTGAATAATCGTCCCGCCGACATCCGTAATCAGGTTTTATTGTTTCAGGATGGCAAGGATTCAACCGTCATCGGCAACCTCCAGCATTTTTTCGCCCAGCGCATCAAGGAATTTCAGGCGGCGACCAATCCGCTGAAAACTCCGGACACCAAGGTCGCGCACGCCGCCGTCGCCCGTATATACGAACAAATCCGTGAGCAGATTGTTCAGCCGCTCACCGTGCGGCGCACCCGCACGGACTTGGTCGAGGACAAACGCTGGAAGGCCGACCTCGACACGCAGGGGATCATTTTCCCCAAGGTCGAAAAACCCACTCCCATTCTTTACGAGTTGAACGACGGACTCGACGCGCTTTACGAACGCACCATGCGTTTGCTGGCGCTCCCTGACTCCGGCGGGCTGACTTACAACCGCTATCGCGCCATCGCATTTCTGTCCAACCCGGCCTTGAAACAGAAATACGAGCGTGCCGACCTCATCGCCACCCAGCTTGCCCGCATCATGAAGACGATGCTGGTCAAACGCTTGGACAGCAGTTTCGTCGCGTTCAAAAAAAGTCTTGGCCGCTTTTGCAACGCCACGCACGCGATGTTGAAAATGTTCGAGCGCGGCAATATCTACATCGCCCCCAGCCTGAATGTCTCGGATTACATTTTGGAAGACCGAGAAGACGAATTGATCGCCGCCATCGCCGAGGCCAGCGAAACCGACCCGACCATCACCGTTTGCACGCCCAAGGATTTCAAACCCGAATTTCTCGACGGCTTGAAACACGACGGCGCAATCCTCGACGAACTTTTCGCCGCGTGGGAACAAATCACCGAAGACCCCAAGCTCGACAAATTTCTCGCGTGCTTGCGCGGCGAAGATGGCAATCAAAACCTGCTCGCCAAGCCGTTCAATGAAACCGGCAAGCTCGTCATCTTTTCCGAGGCGCGCGACACCACGCTCTATTTGACCGAGCAACTTACCAAGGCCGGTTTCGGTCCGCTGCTGACCGTGGACTCGCACAACCGCAGCGCCGTCATGCCCGTCGTCCGCGCCAATTTCGACGCCAACGTCCCCATTGGCGACGCCGCCAACCGCAAGGACGATTTCCACATCCTGATTTCCACGGAAGTTCTCGCCGAAGGTGTGAACCTTCACCGCGCCCATGTCATCGTCAATTACGATACGCCGTGGAACTCCACGCGCCTCATGCAGCGCATTGGCCGCGTGAACCGCATCGGCAGCACCGCCAAGGCGATTCACATTTTCAATTTTTATCCCACCACGCAGGTTGACGAGGACATTGATCTTCAGCGCAAGGCGTTCCTGAAATTGCAGGCGTTCCATACCGCGCTGGGCGAAGACAGCCAGATTTATTCGCCCGACGAGGAAGTGGACAACTTCGGCCTGTTCGACCGCGCCATTGAAGAAGAACGCGACGAACGACTTCGTTTCCTGTCCGAACTCCGCGATTTCAAGGATGCGAACGAAGACGATTTCCGCCGCATCCGTAATTTGCCGCTCCGCGCCCGTTGCGGTCGCATTGACTCCGGACAAAGTGACCGGACGCTCGCCTTCATCCGCGATGACCGCCGCGATGCGTTTTATCGGATCAATGGCGAACTCGGCGAAATTGGTTTCGTCGAAATGGCGCGTGCGTTCCGTGCCGAGGTGTCCGAACCCGCCGCGCCCCTGCCGGAAAAACATCACGAACAAGTCTTGTCCGCGCTGGAAGATTTCCGCACCAAACTTGCCGCCGATGCCTTGCGCGAGCGCGCCGTGGATCACACCGTCGGGCCGAACGAACAGGCCGCCATCCGCGTGCTTGCCGCCGCGCAAGCGATGCCCAACATCGCGCCCAAGGAAAAAGCCTTGTTCGTCGCCGCGCAACACGCCGTGCGGCTCGCCAAGTTTCAGGATTTGCCGCGCAAATTGAATGCGTTCCAAAAAGCCGTAAACAAAAAGCCGGTGACGACCGGCGTGTATCTCGACAAGTTGCTAGAAATCATCCGCACCTATCCGCTCGACGTGAACGAGCCGGAAGCACCCGCGCCATCCGCCCCGGCGGTTGATGCCAAGTTAATCCCCAAAATTATTTTGTCCGAATCCTTTGTCGCCCAATGAAGCCAGCCGATTGCCAGCCGAAATTGCAGCAAAAGTATCAGCGGGAAACGTGGCAGGCACTTTTGCCGCAACTGCTACCGGGCGTCGAGCTATTCGCCCAGCCGGTGAATTTCCCGCTGACCAGCGAACACGAGCGCGGCATTGCCACCGCGCGCCGTCAATTCGGCGCGGCCACGCTTGCCGATGGCAAACGCATCGCGTTTTACGAAATCGAAGTCGCGCCGGACATTCAGCTTCAATCCAATCGTGTCGGGCTGCGCAGCCTCATCGTTAAGTGCATTGATGAGGTCAGCGCCCATGCCGTGCTCGCCTTTTTCGTTCAGCCCGGCAAATCGTTTTACCGGCTGACCTACGCCGCCAAGGAAAGCCGCTTGGGCGAAGACCTGAAAATTCGCACCGAGCAGACCGCGCCGCGCCGATTCACTTACATTTTGGGCGAAGGCGAATCCTGCCGCACCGCTGCCGAGCGTTTCGGCAAGCTGCCCAGCAACACCAAGATTGCCGATCTCACCGAGGCGTTTTCCGTTGATAAACTCAACAAGGAATTTTTCGCCGACTTCCGCAAGGCGTTCGATGTGGTGGCGAAAGACATTCTCGCCCGCAACAAAGGCTGGGAACACGCGGACGCCGAGCGCGAAACGCAAACTTTACTGAATCGCCTCTTGTTTCTTTATTTCATCCAGCGCAAAGGTTGGCTGGATCGTCAGCCAAAATATCTTATTACCAATTTTGACCGCGTCTTTCAGGACGACCCCGAAGGCACGTCCTTCAATGACAAATTCCTGAAACCGTTTTTCGTCAAGCTGTCCGCCGAGGATGTCTATTTCCCGAACTTGGAACTCGGCGACCTGCCGTTTTTGAACGGCGGATTATTTGACGACGAAATCGGCTCGCTCACCGAGCGCGGGCGCATGAAGGTCGGCAACGCGGCTTTCCGCCATGTTTTCGACCACTTGCTCGAAGCCTACAATTTCACCGTGCGCGAAGATACGCCGTTGGATCAGGAAGTCGCGATTGACCCGGAAATGATCGGCAAGATTTTCGAGTCGTTGGTTCTCCAGCTTGAGCAGTCCGACACCGGCGGCAAAACTTCCCGGCATGACACCGGCAGTTATTACACGCCGCGCCCCATTGTCCACTACTTGTGCCGCGAAGGGTTGCGCGCCTGGCTGGAACAGTCTCCTCCCGCAGCTTCTCCCTCGCCCCTGGCGGAGTCGGCGGAGCGAGGGGAGAGGGCCGGGGTGAGGGGTGAAAATCGTAAATCCGAAATCGCCAATCGTAAATCTGATGACTGGCCGTCTCGCCTCGAAAAACTGTTCGCCCTCGACGCCTCCGATGGCATAGACGATGACGAACGCGCCCAGCTCAACGAATTGCTGACACCCGACGAAGCGCGGACGCTGTTGGACCGGCTGGACGATTTCCGCGCGTGCGACCCCGCCGTGGGTTCAGGCGCGTTCCTTGTCGGCCTGCTGCACGAACTCGTCAACCTTCGCCGCCTCTGCGAATCCCGCTCTCGCGGCAAAGACCCGGCGCTGGATGTTGAATGGCTTTACGAAACCAAAAAGCGTGTCATTGAAAATGTGCTTTACGGCGTGGACATCCAGCAGCGCGCCGTGGAAATCTGCAAACTCCGTTTGTGGATCAGCCTCATGGTGGATTACCCGCTGGAAGTTGACCCCGCCAATTGCGCGCTGCCCGACTTCCGCCGCGCGCTGAAAAAAATTACGCCACTGCCCAACCTCGATTTCAAAATCCGCCGCGCCAACTCGCTCATTGAACAAATTCGCGGCCAGGCCGTCAAATTTCCACAGACGGCGGCGGACTCCCGCGATTTTGCCTTGAGCTTGAACCGGCTCGCCACGGCCAAGAACCGGTTTTACGAGGCGCGCAAGAAAAAGGATAAACGGCTGGCGCAGTTGGACGCCTTGGATGCCACCGCCGAACTCGCCCAATACGAGTTCAATGCTGCCAAGTTAAAATACGGCCTGTTGCCGAGCGACGATGATGCCGAGCGAGTCACCGAGCTTGCCCACGCCGAGGTCGAGATGGGCAAGTTGAAAATGCAGATCGCCGTCGCCCGCAAAAAGAGTGAACGCGACAAGGACGATGACATTGAACGCCTGTCCCGCGTGTTCAACGACGAAGCCAAGCCCACGTTTGTCTGGCAGTTGGATTTTGCGGAAATTTTCCACCGGGGGAGCGCGCGCGTCCCGCGTGCGGAATCTGGCGTCGCGCCGGATTCTCGTTTCACTGATTTGCTCCCTTCGGAAAAGTTGGAAGGGCGAGGTTTTCGGCGCGACGCCGAAAACGGCACGCGGGACGCGTGCGCTCCCCATGCCATTCCCGGTTTCGACCTCGTGCTGGCAAATCCGCCTTTTGTGCGGCAGGAAAAAATTAAAGAACTCAAACCGGCACTCCAAAACGCTTACGAGTGCTACACCGGGACAGCGGATTTATATGTCTATTTTATAGAGCGCGGAGTGAAGCTGTTACGTCCTGGAGGTGCGTTGGCTTACATTTCCAGCAATAGTTACCTCAATTCGGGGTTTGGTGAAAAGCTACGGCGTTTTTTGGTGGCCAATACGCGCATCCGGCAACTCATAGATTTTGCGGAAACAAAAGTATTTGAAGCCGTCACCGAGCCTTGCGTGATTTGTCTCACGAACGATGAGGCCAAAAGCAACCAAACTGATTTCCTAAAATGGGATCAATCCACGCCGCCGGAGAGTATCGCGAAAACCTTCAGAAGCAATTCGCAAAAAATTTCACAAGGCGAATTGAAGCCTGAAGGTTGGCAACTCGAATCCCCTGTAGTTTTGCGGCTGTTGGAAAAACTGCGAAAATCAGGAAAACCACTTGGCGAATACGTCAATGGACGATTTTATCGTGGAATTCTCACCGGTTTAAATGAAGCATTCATAATCGACCGCACTACGCGCGACCGCCTTATCCAGGCGCAGAAAAAGTCTGCGGACATTCTCATGCCTCTGCTGCGAGGCAGAGATTTGAAGCGATGGACTGTGGAGTTTGCCGAACAATATCTCATCAAGATTGAATCATCCGAAAACAAACAACATGCGTGGTCAGGCAAATCTGAGCGAGAAGCGGAGAAGATTTTCTCCGAGACATATCCCGCCATCTATGACCATTTCACATCACTACGAAGTATCAAGCTAGACAAACCGGATGCGCGTGGGTGCGTAAATAAATGGGAACAACTCCAACGTAGAGACGACCAAGGAAAGTATTTTTGGGAACTTCGATCGTGCATTTATTGGGACGTCTTCGAAGAACCGCGCATCGTCTATCAAGTGATTAACCGAACAGATTCTTATTCATACGACTCCGAGCCACACCTTTCGAACGACAAGACGTATGTTGTGCCAACTACGGATCTCACACTGTTAGCTCTTCTTAATTCAAAAGCATTAACTTGGTTCATCCATAAAGATTCCGGTGTTCCGATCGGAGGTTTCCTCAACACGCATAAGCAGATGATGGAAAGAATTCCTATCCCCCCAGCAACCCAAGTTCAAAAAGACCAGCTTGCCGTTCTCGTCAGCTACGCAATTCATTTGGCAAAAACTTTTCCGCCGTCGGCGGCAGATTCAAACGACGCGCGCGATGAGTTGATGAAAAGTTATTTTCAACAACTGATGGACGCGATGGTGTATGAATTGTTTTTCCCGGAGGAACTGCATCCGGCCGGCAAATATTTTTTCAAACCGCTGGCCGAAGAAAACCTGCCCGCGCTCGACGCAATCAAGGGCGACAAAACGGCCAAGTTGCGCACAATCTTTGAGCAGCTGTTCGACAAAGATCATGTCATCCGCAAAAATTGCTTCTTCCTCGATACGCTGGAAACCGTCCGCATCATCGAGGGCAAGGCACGAAAGCGCCCGGCCAAATGAAAACGCCAACGGCGTTTCGTCCTTCAGCCCAGGGTTGGCTCGCGCCGCGCGGGACTACCCTGGGTCACGGATCGAAAATGTATTCCAACCCTGACGGGGTTGCATCAAACCGTGACGACGATGACGCAACCCGGTTGGGGTTGAAAATAATTTTTCCACGCACACCCAGGATAGCTCGTCCCTCGCAACCCTGGGCTAAACGACGTTACCCCGTTGGGGTAAAATCCATTTTCGCCGCCCAGCGCCGTCGGCGCGGCATCTTGGTAGAAACCGCGTCCCATAGATTTTCAAGCTCCGTCGGAGCGGCATATTCCGCCCCTGACGGGGCTGGGAATTTGTTCGGGGATTGGTGCTACAAAGATTCCGCTCCTGACGGAGCTTTACCTTGCCAACGCAACGTGAACGGTCGGCCATTCTCCGCGTCTTCGCGTCTTCGTGTGAACCAGAATTTATGAAAACGCCCGGCCAGTTTCTGCTCTACACCGCCCCGGATGGCGCGGTGAAAGTGGACGTGTTTTACCGTGAGGAAACGGTCTGGCTCACGCAAAAGGCGCTGGCAGAATTGTTCGGCGTGAAACGCCCGGCGGTCACCAAGCACCTGCAAAATATCTTCAAAACCGGCGAGTTGATTGAGGATTCAGTGAGTTCCATTTTGGAACATACTGCGGCCGACGGGAAAAAATACGGGACGAAATACTACAATCTCGACGCCATCATTGCCGTGGGCTACCGGGTGAACAGTTATCAGGCGACGCAGTTCCGCATCTGGGCCACCAAAACGCTGCGGGAATTCATCATCAAGGGTTTCGTGCTGGATGATGAGCGGTTGAAGCAAGGCAAGCAGGTGTTCGGCAAGGATTATTTCGACGAGTTGCTGGAGCGCATCCGGGAAATCCGCGCGAGCGAGCGGCGGTTTTACCAGAAGATCACCGACCTCTACGCGCTGGCGGTGGATTACAGCGCGGACGCGCCGGTAACGGAGGAGTTTTTCGCCACGGTGCAAAACAAGTTGCATTGGGCCATCACCGGCCAGACGGCGGCGGAACTCATCTACGCCCGCGCCGACGCCACGAAAATTTACATGGGCCTGACGACGTGGAAGCACGCGCCGCACGGAAAAGTTTTGAAAGCGGACGTGACGGTGGCGAAAAATTATTTGAGCGAGGCGCACGTGAAGGAATTGAACCGCATCGTGTCGGCATATCTCGATCTGGCGGAGAACCGCGCGCAACGTGGGATTGTCACGCGGATGGCGGAATGGATGAAGTTCCTAAACGACTTTCTGAAATTGTCCGACTACCCGATTTTGCAGGACAAAGGCAAGGTAAGCGCGTTGGAAGCAAAATTGAAAGCGGAGGGCGAATACGAAATTTACCGCCAGCGGCAGGACGCAGAATATGTTTCTGATTTTGACCGTGAGATCAAGCGGCTGGAGGGCGGCAAATGAGAATCACGAAAATCGAGATCAAGGATTTTCGCGCCTTCAAAGGCGTGCCCATCGTTATTGATTTAGCCCCCGGCAAAAATATCCTCGCCTACGGTGAAAACGGCAGCGGCAAATCATCCCTGTTCAACGCGCTGAAATTCTTTTTGGAACGCGAGGCCGAGAATCACGATTTCATCGCCAACCAGAACATCTTCGTCACCACCGACGACGGCTACATCAAACTCACCCTTCATAAAGATGGCGACGCCGATTCCGGGCTGTATGAATGGTCAAAGGCAGTCAACGACACCGGCAAGCCGCTGATTCTGGAAACGAACAAAACCAAGGGATTCATTGATTACAAAGACCTGCTCGCCACCTATTTTTTGCAGCAGGAAAAAGATGCGGTGAATGTTTTTGATTTGCTGATCCAGAATCTCATTCCCAATGTCACCAATGACATCACGAAGAACACCTTCGCGGCGGATTGGGATGACG
>JANYDP010000483.1 GCA_025363535.1 Verrucomicrobiota bacterium
CAAGCCGCGCCAAGTGGCGGCTTGTGTTCAGGAGTGGGCATTATGAAATTAGCGGTTTCGAGTGAGCCCCGTAGCCAAAGCTACGCAAATTATTATGGTTTGGTTTTACATGTTTGGAACGTTTGTTTGACCTTCACTGACAAAAACGTTTCTACGCCTCACCGGGAGAGTTGACAAGCCTTTTCGCAAAAAGAAAACGCGTCGTTGGGCGCAACCTGCCCCCGCTGCGGCTGGCGTTGCGGAGCGCCGATCTCCGATCCGGCGCGTTTCTGAACGTTTTTCCATACCGGCCGGGTCGGAGACCGGCGCTCCGGGGGCAGTGTCAGGCAAGATGCGCCCCTTCCCATCCGTGGCCCGCCCGCCGGCTGAGATTTCTTTTTGCATCCGCATGGCGTTTCGCTAAAGTGCGTCCATGCCTGAAATCGTTGACTTCTTAAATCACGGGGCCGCCTCCATCTCACCGGCGGTGGTGGAAAAAATGTTGCGCGCCCTGCCGCAATGGAAACTGGAATACACGCAGATTTACGAACCCCTGTTTCCGCATCTCGGCCATCAGCTTGAATTTCTCGCCAACGCCGTGGAAGATTCCGCCGAGGGTGCCTACAAGGAACTGCCCTACTACGCCACGGCGCAGGCCACGTTTGCGCTGATCTACGCCCACAAACGTGTCGGCATCATTCCCGATTCCGTACTTAATCTGGGCCGGGCGGATGATTCCAGCGTCGTGCGCGCCGCCCTGATTCAAAACGAAAAAGCCTTCGCCATCTACGCCGCCTCGCAGGATCAGGACTGGTCCAAGATCACCAGCCAGCCCTGACCATTTGCGATTTGTGATTTACGATTTACGCGCCTGGCCAAAAAATTGCGACGCGTAAATCGCCTATCTTCAATCGTAAATTCCCTCAGCCCTTTGGCGGCGAGTTCAACAACTTCCACACCCGCACCGCCTCCGTCACTCCCCACGCCTGCGCATCACAGCCACGTTGTGCGTGCGGGGCGTCACCGTCGAGCAGTTCGGGAATTTGACCAAGACATCCTTCCGCCATCACTTGATCCACGCTGCCGAGATAGGCTTTCGCGGCGGCCACGGCATCCGGTGAAGAATCCCATGCGACCGCGAGCGCTTCGCAGAAAACCGGGAACGTCCACGTCCACGCTGTGCCGTTGTGATACGCAGGTTTGCGGCGCGTGTCCTCGTCGCCTTCATAGCGGCCCCAGTAAGGATTGCCCGGATCGTTGATGGTGTGCCCGTCGCGAATCACCGGCAGCGCCACCTTCACCGGCAACGGCGCGAGCGACCGGAGCGCGCCGGGCACGATGAGATAACGGCGCGCGGCTTCAACGCAACGTTTTGCATGGTCGCCTTCGACGAGTCCAAGGCTGATGGGGAAAAGGCAATTGCTCCGCAACGCATCGCTCGCCGTGGCTTGCGCGGCCGACTGCCCGCGACCGGCGATGAGTACGTCCGCATAAAACCCACGCCCTTCCAGCCAGAAATATTTTTCCAGCGAAGCCAGCGCGTGGTCGGCGAGGGTTTTCCATTTCGCGTGTTCGCTCTTTTCGCCGATGACGGCCAGCAGGCGCAGCAGGCGAATCCACAACGACTGAATCTCGATGGGATAACCTTCGCGTGGTGTGGCCGCCGGATAATTCGTGTCCATCCAGGTGAAGTGGCTCGGACTCCAGATCAGAGCCGAATCGGTGTCCATGCGGATTCCGTTCGGCGTGCCTTTGGCGTAGTTGGCTGCGATGCTGTGCAGCACGTCACGGATGGTGCGCCCCGAGTCATCCACCTTGGTGCCGTAAAATTTTTCGCCCGTGGCCGCCGCCAGTTCTTCGCAGACCACGCCGAACCACAGCGGCGCGTCGGAGGTGTCGCGGTTCGAGGCGTCCGCGCCATGAATCGTGTTCGGCAGCGTGCCGTCTTTTTCAAACCGCGCGAAGATGACAGCGATTTGTTTCACCTCTTCAACCATGCCCGCTGCGAGCAATCCGCGCGCGCAGATGAAGGTGTCGCGGCCCCAGTCGAGAAACCACGGGTAGCCGGCAATCACGGTTTTACCCGCATCACGGCGCACGACGAATTGCTTGGCGGCATGGAGCAACTGCGTCTCGAAGGGAGTGCCGGCCTCCGGTCCGGCGTGTTTCTGCCGCGCTGCTTCCGCTTCATGCCGGGTCGGAGACCGGCGCTCCAATTCCTTGGCCGCCGACTCCGCGTTTTCAGCCGTCACAAGCAGATTTACTTCGCTGCCTTTTCCAAGCGGCAATTCAAACCAGCCTGGACTGTAAGCGTCGCCGCTGCCCGTCTGGCCACGGGTTTGCTCAATGGGATGGGGAATGTTTTCGCACCATTCAGGCTGCGGATGAAATTCCCCCGCGTCCGCAAACACCCGCAACTGACGGTCGCGTGCGGGCGTGAATTCAAACCCGGAATTTTTGGCGAGCGGTCGGGTGTTGGAGGCGAAATGATGATCCGAGCCGCCGTTGCGTTTGGTTTCCGAATGAAAATTGCGGTCTTCAATATCCACCCGCACGGTCAGGCGCACGTCGGCTTCGGCGGACAATTGTTTGCCCGCTGCCTTGGCGGCGGTGGGGCGGCTGAAATGAAACGCCGTCGTGTTGCGGCCGGAGAACATCTCGGCGCGCAGTTCAATCTCGACCGTGCGGCCGTCACCGGCGGCGGCCACAAAATGCCAGACGGCCACCGGACCGGCTTCAAACGCGGCGAGGTTTTTGAAATCCAGCGGCGAGATGAAACCGTCGGCGTTCACCCAAACGCGGATGCGTTTGGCGAAGACGTGGCGGTCCACGGGTAGGCTCGAATGCAAATTTGCGCCGAGGACGCAGTCGTATTTGGAATTCACACGGCCCAAATCAATGCCGAGGCGGGCCATGCCGCCGAGGCCGTTGGTGAGCAGGACGAGGTCGGTACATTTACGATTTACGATTTGCGATTTACGAGCTGCCGGGTCGGAAGCGAGGAAGAGAATTGAGGCTTCGACGTGTGGATCAGTTTTGGCGTAGCGTTCCAAAGTCAGGTGGGCATCGCCTTCCATTGTGGTCGGCGGAAAACTGGCGACATGGTTTGCGCCAACCTTGATGGACTCGACGTGGCGCGTGTGACCGGCGACATGCAGCGAAGTCCGGAACGGTGCGGAATCTTCCAGCAGCAGCCAGTGACCGGGCGGAACTGGCGTGATGCGGCGGCGATCCACGAGATTCCAGCGCACGACCTGCGGAAATGATTTTTCGGCCAGCTCTTTTTCCAGGGCGGCCAGCAGATCTGTTTTCAAAGTGGCGCGGTCGAGGTGATGGATGGTCGCGAGAAAATCGAACGGCGAAGTCTCCACGAGCTGCGCCAGTTTGCGCCAGTCGTAATGGCCGATTTCGTCGGGGCAGAATTTTTCGCCCAAGGCTTGAATCGCCCAGGCGGCCTGCGCGCGGGCGCGGCGATAAGCGTCGCCACTCAAACCTTTCGGCTGGGCAGTGGACGCGAGGCAGAAGGCCGCACCAGGTTCGAGTTGAAAAATGGTTTTACCGCGGTCACTGGAAACTTTCGGCAACGACTGGCCGAGCAACTCAAGCTGAAAAGCGGAAAGCGGAAAGCGGAAAGCGGAAGCAGCCAGTTCGAGCGAGTGAGGTTTATCCAGGTCGGTGTTTACCAATACCAGCGCGGTGTCCGCGCCTTCGGCGGATTCGCGGAGCAGTGCGTAAACCGGCGAATCAATTCCGCTGACGCGGGTGAGTTTTGCGCCGTCCAGGAAGCACGGATGTCCGGCAAGCAGATGGTTTAGCTGCGTGAGTTCGAAAACAATGTTCTGGGGACTGCCCCACGCGAGGCCGGTGCAGCCGTGGACTTTTATTTTTTCGGAGGCCAGCCATTCCACGCCGCCGGTGAAGCCGAACGCGCCGCCCGGGCTGGTCAGCGCGCACAGACGGTTGCGCAGGAGCGACCAGGTGCGGCCGCGTTTGGCGAGACGGTCGTTGTCGTGCGTTTCGCTGTAATGCGCGTAGAGGCCGGCGCGTTCGCTCTGGTGGTTGGCGTAGTCGAGGTAGCGGCCGACTTCGCCCCCGGCGTAATTTTGAAACAGCTCTGAGTACGCCCATTGCATCCCGCCTTCGGTCAGCAAATCTTCGGTGGTTTCCAGCGCGCCGCCGAGACCTTCGAGCAGGAAAATGGTTTCGGGAAATTCCTGCTGCACGCGGGCGATGATGTATTGCCACGCGGCGCGCGGGACTTTGTAGCCGGCATCGCAGCGAAAGCCGTCCGTGCCGCGCCGGCACCAGGTGAGGAGGGATTGGGCGATTTCATCCCAGAGTTGGACGTCGTGCTGTTCGAGTTCCACGAGGTCTTCCCAGGTGTTGCCCCACGCGCCGGGGCTGGCGAAGGAGCCGTCGGGATTTTTCAGGAACCATTCGGGATGATTTTCCTGAAGCGTGGAACCCCAGCCGGTGTGGTTGATGACGATGTCGAGAAAGACGCGGCCGCCGAGTTTGTGCGTCTCGTAGGTGAGTTCGCAATATTGGTCCACGCCGGTGGTGCGCTGGTCGAAGACGACGAGCGCGGGATCAATGGCGGTCAAATCCTGCGCGGCGTACGGACTGCCGAAGCGTCCGAAGCGCGCGTACGTGGTTGGCGTGGGACTCACCGGCAGCAAATGTAGAATCCGGCAGCCGAGCGTGCCGATGATGTGCGGCAGGCACTGGACGAGGTCGCGCAATTTTCCCGATGGCGGAATGACGGTGTGGCCGAGTTGATCGAGCTGCTGGATTTGTTTTTCGAGCGCTTCGTTGTGGGTGTGCGCGGCGGACTTGCTTGCGCCGAACAGTCGTGGGAAGGCGCAATAGATCGTGTTCGCCGTGCGATAGGAATCCGGGTGGACGGAAATGCCCGCATCGGAACCCGGCGGCCAATGTTGCCAGCCGTTCGGATCAAGCGCGTAGGCTTTGGCCTTGAAGTAGCCGACTTCGGCGAGCGGGAGTTGGAGCGACCATTCGCCGTTTTCTTCGCGCATGGGCAGGTCGCGCCAGGACGCGCCGGCGAGCGGCAGACCGTGCGTGTGGGACTGGATGATTTCGCGGCGCAACACGTCGGCGCGACCGAGGTTGGTGCGGAGCCGCGCCTGCCAGCCGGGTGGCGGACGGCGACCATGCTGGTCTCTGAGGACAAAACGGACGCGGTCGCCGACGAAACGCAGTTGGCGTTCGCCGGGCGCAGGCGTCATCAAGGGAATCAAAGTATCCATCGTGGTGCGGGCCGTGGGTTTTACAGCCGCGAATAAATTCCGCAAGTTCGGCAGGGATTGCAATGCCGCAGTTCAAGCGGACCGGTGTGAGCGCGTTGACACCGGCCACGCGCCCGATATATTTGCGCCCTTTGTTATGAATAAAAAACCGCATGTTGCCATAGTGGGTGCCACGGGAGCCGTGGGCATCGAGATGATCAAGACGCTGGAGAAGCGGCTGTTTCCGGTGGGGAAACTGACCCTGCTCGCCTCGGCGCGTTCCGTGGGCAAGAAGTTGAAATTTCGCGGCGAGGAAATCGCCATCCAGGAACTGACCAAGGACTCGTTTGCGGGCATTGACATCGCACTGTTCAGCGCGGGCGGCAGCATCTCGAAAGAATTTGCCCCGGCAGCGGTCAAGGCCGGCTGCGTGGTCGTGGATAATTCCAGCGTGTTCCGGCAGGACGATTCCGTTCCGCTGGTTGTGCCGGAAATCAACGCCAGCGACATCAAGGCGCACAAGGGCATCATCGCAAATCCTAATTGCACGACGGCGATCACGCTGATGGCGTTGTATCCGTTGCATCAGGCGTTCGGCGTGAAACGGATTTTCGCCTCCAGCTACCAGGCCGTCAGCGGCACCGGCGCGAAGGCGTTGGAAGAACTGGAACGGCAGGTGGAGCAGATCGTCGGCAAGCAGCCGGTGACGAAGGAAGTTTATCCGCATCAAATCGCCTTCAACGTGCTGCCGCATGTGGATTCTTTTTTGCCGACGGGCTACACGAAGGAAGAAATGAAGATGGAAAACGAAGGCCGCAAGATCATGCATCACCCGGCGTTCCGCGCCAGCGTGACCTGTGTGCGCGTGCCGGTGTTTCGTTCCCATTCCATCGCCGTGAGCGCGGAATTTGAAAAAACCGTGACGGTGGAAGCGGCGCGGGCGGTGTTGCGGAAAGCCCCCGGCCTCGACGTGGTGGATGAACCGGAGAATAAAAAATATCCGATGCCGCTCCACACCTCAGAGAAATACAACTGTGAAGTGGGCCGCCTCCGTCTGGACTGCGCGCTGGATAACGGCCTGTGTTTTTGGGTCAGTGGCGATCAATTGCTCAAAGGCGCGGCACTCAATGCGGTGCAGATCGCGGAAGAACTGGTGAAATAAAATCCTCGGCGCTCAAGCCCATCAGCAAAACTGGAATCAGGAAGCTGATTCCGGTTTTTGGATGCGGTGGGATGCATTTGGAACGAGTAGGGCGTCGCTGCCGCGACGCTTTGAGGAAGGCTGAGTGGCCGCCCGGCCGTACCGCTTACGGCGTGCGCAACCGATAAAACCCGGAACCGGAACCGGCGGGCAAAATCAGTTTGTTGTGCAAATTGGTCGGATTGAACGTGGGATTCAGCGGCAGGGTGGACCAGGCGGCCGAGTTCAAATTCGAGCGTTGCTCCAGAATATAATTCGTCGAGGTGATCACCCAGGAAAGCGCCTGGCCGCCGGCCATGGAGTTGAGGCTCAACAGCGGTGGCACCGTGGTTTGCGACGTGTAAATTCCGCCGTTGTTGACGCCGGCCACCAGTTTGCCGCCGTCCGCCGAGGCGGCGGCCGTGCTCCAGGCCGTGACCGGTGCGTTGTTTGAAACCCAGGTTGCTCCAAAATCAGTCGAAGTAAAAATGCCGCCACCATTCGCCACCGCCACCGACCGGGAGCCATCGGCCGAAGTGGCGACGCTCGCCCAGTAGTTATTGGGAGCTGTGGTGGGAGTCCAGGTGACTCCCGAATTGGCCGAGGTGTAAATCGGTCCCGGTGACGGACCGTACGTGACGGCCACCATCTTTGTCATGTCTGCCGAAGCGGCGAACGCCTGGATGTTGACGTTGGGCAAGGCGTTGGAAGTCCACCAGGCTCCAAAATTGGTGGAGAAGAAAAATGCGCCGTTGAGCCCGCCAGCCAAGCCGGTGATTTTGCCGCCGTCCGGCGAAATGGCCAGGGCCCGCCAGTTCATCGGGGGCAGGTTGTTCGTCTGCCAGGTGCCTCCGGAATCCGTGGAGAGATAAAGCGGGGTGAACTTGTTGCGCGAACCCGCCGCCGCCAATTTGGTTCCGTCCGCGGAGGAGGCGACGGTGTACCAGTAGTTGCTCGGCGCGCTGGTGGTTGTCCAGGTTTGCCCGGAATTGGCGGAAGTATAAATCAGCCCCTTGATGATGGGGCCGCCACCGGCGACGGCGACCAGTTTGACGCCGTCGGCCGAGGAGGCGACGGCATACCAATTGGTGATAGGCGCGGGAGTCGGGATCCAGGTGGCTCCCGAATTGGCGGAGGTGAAGAGTCCGCCCGCGCTGGAACCGCCACTGGCAGCAACTAGTTTGCTGCCATCAGCGGAGGTGGCCAAGGCAAACCACGAATTCGAGGGAGCGGTAGTTGGAGTCCACGTCTGAGCGGTTAGTGAAACAACTGAGACTAGCAAGCTGCCGAGTAAAATCGGCGAGAAAAACAAAATCTTCATAAGAACTGGGCGGACCACATTGAATCACCCCTAGTTCTCATTTTCAAGATTATTCCTGTTACGGTTTGGTCTCTTTTGTGAACGCGCTGACCACTTTGATCTTTGCCACTTTTGCTGCGTCCATCACTTTCACGATCTGCCCGAATGGCGCGCCCTTGTCCGCGCTGATCGCCAGTTTCAGTTCCGAATTTTGCGATGCCTTCTGCGTCAGTTCGGCCAGGAGTTGCTCGGCGGTCACCGGCCGGGCTTCAGCCCCGAGCCGCAGGTTGCCCGGCGCATCAATGCTCACCACCAGCGGCGCATTTTTTTCGTCCGCCCCGGATTTTTGCGCCTGCGACGATTCCGGCAGCGAGAGCCGCAGCGCGGGTTGCTGCTTGAACGTGGTCGTCACCATCAAAAAAATCAGCAGCACGATCAGCACGTCAATCAGGGCGACGATGATGACGGCGGGCGTCTGGCGGCGTTTGCGGACTTGGAAATGCATCTTATGAAATGAGACTGGGGAAATATTGAACATTGAACATTGAACATTGAACATCCAGACCTGCCGGGCCTGCCCGGCGATTCGGCGTTGAGTGCAGAGCGTAGAATGTTGAAGATTCCTTCATGTTCACTGCTTCTGTTCGCGATATTGCCGGCGGATGAATTCCTCGCACAACGATTCCATTTCCACCGCCAGCACTTCTACTTTCTTCGTGTAGTAACTCCAGAACACGAGCGACGGAATGGCGATCAGCAGACCGGCCAGCGTCGCCTGCAAAATCGTGGCGATGCCATGCGCCAGTTTCGCCGCGTCGTTCAACCCTGTCTGACCGAGATCACCGAACACCGTCATCATGCCGACAATCGTGCCGACCAAACCCAGCAGCGGCGCAATGCCGACGATGATTTCCAAAACAACGAGTCCGCGTTCCATCCGCACCAGCTCGTGCCGCGCCTGCGTCTGCACCGCGTCCACATTGTCCGCCTTCGGCCAGGCGAGATGGTCGGCCGCGAGCAGAAGCAGCCGGCTCAACGGCGCATCGTGCTGTCCGCAGGCCCGCCGCAGCATGGGCACGTCTTCCGGCGCCTGGCACGCGCCCACGGCGGTTTCAATTTCGCGGGGCAGCACCTTCTGCCACCGCAGGGTCCGGCCCAGCAAAATGATGAAGGTCAGGCCGACAATCGAAGTCGCGATCAACAGCACATAAATTAAAATTTCCATATTCTTTCAGTAACCGTCCAATCGTCCGGCGTTTAGTTGTAATAAAACGTGAAACTAATGTCGCGATAATCTTTGTCCGCCATCTGCCGCATTTCCTGCGGCCATTTTTCGTAGGGCGCGGGATCAAAAATCGCCTTCTGGCAAAGCACCGCCAGCGTGTCTCCCACCGTCGTCTCGGCAATCCGCAAGTCGGTGATGCGCCCGTCGTAATTCAAACGGAACTGCACCACGACGCGGCCACTGCGATAGTTGTTGTAGCTGATCCCATCGAGCAGATCATACCAGCGCGATTGGATGGCCTCAATGAGCGCCGCGTCGTAGGAGCCGAACGGCGTGGCCTTCGCATCCAGCGACGCCATTTCCAAACGCCGGTTCACGCCGCCATTTTGCTTCATCTTTTCACCCACGAGTTGCGTTCGGTTCTGCCGCATCAACGCCTCTTTGATCGTGCGTGGCCGCGAATGTTCCGTGAAGCCGTCGTCCTGGCGCAGCGTCACGTCGGGCTTGGCCATCACCATGTCGCCCGGAGCCTGGGTGGTTTTGGGTTTGGCCTGAGCGGCCGCCCGCTCCTTGGCGAGCGCGGCAAAATCCGGCTGCAGCTGATCAAACTTGGCGCGCTTGGTGTCCTCGGTTTTTAGCACGTCCGCCTGTTTGCCGTTGATCTGGGGGACCTCCGCATCTGCCGTCGGATCGGGGTTGGCCGCCTGGGAATTTTTGGCGGCATAAAATTTCGCGTTCTTCGGCGCTTCTGGGGTGGCCTGCGCTGGATTCACATCCACGAACATGAGCGGGATTTCCTGCGCGACCGGTGGCGGTGCGGGCGGCTTGGGGGCGGCCACAAGATTTTTCGCCCGCTGCACCCAGGCCGGCCAGTGCAGATTTTGCCAGACGTTGAATTTTTTGCCGAGCCAGTAGCCGCCATAGCCGCCGAGATGCAGCGCGAGGGAAATGCCCAAAGCCCAAGCCAGCCGCGAGATCTCGGGCTGGCCCAGGCGCAAAGACGGTTCCTGCACGCGGTCGTCAATCATGACGCGCCAAATTGCCGCAGGCTTCATGCCGGGGCAACTGCTATCGCATGTGGCTGGACTGGGAAAATCCTCGCCGCCATTGCCACCAAGTGTCGGCGTCAGCTCGCGCCTGCTGGCGGCCGAACCTTGACTTGGATTTGCTGCTTGGAAACAATCCCCTCGTCGTATGCCGGAAAAAAGCAGCAACCGAAAAAAATTGAACCGTGAAAAATCGCGCGATCTGGATATTCGCATCCAGTTCATGGAAGGCTTGGTGCGCCGCGATGCCGACTACGTGGATGCGCTGCAGATTTTGGGCGACCACTACACGGCGCGCGGACGGTATGCCGAAGGGTTAAAGGTGGACGAAAAGCTCGCGCGCCTAGAGCCTGGCAACGCGCTCGTGCTCTACAATCTGGCCTGCAGCTACTCCCTCACCGATCAGTTGGAGTCGGCGGCGGAAACCCTCGGGCAAGCGATCACGCAAGGGTACCGGGACTTCAAATGGCTGGCCAAGGATCCCGACCTGAAAAAATTTCGGAAGCACCCGCTCTACAAAAATATCAAGGAGCAGATCCGTAAGGTGAAAGCCGGTGGCCTTTGATTTTTCCGCGCCGCCCATTGATTCTCCTGCCATGAATGTCACCGTCCAAGGCCGCACCCGCCATTACCGCACCGTCACCTTTGACGCCGCGCACAACGCCGTCCAACTCATCGAACAGCGGTTGTTGCCGCACGAGTTCAAAATCGTCGCCACCAAAAATTTCCGCGAAACTGCCCGGGCCATCACCGACATGATCGTGCGCGGTGCCGGGGCGATTGGTGCCACCGCCGCGTACGGCCTAGCGCAAGGGGCGCAGGCCTTCCGCGGCTCCGACCTGAAAAAATTTACCGGGCATGTCGCGTCCGTTTATCAAACGTTGGCTGACGCGCGCCCCACCGCCGTGGATCCCGTCAACGCCATGAACGATGTGCGGCGCGAAATGGCGCGCGGCGAAACCGTGGCCGAACAACAGTCCCTCGCGCTCGCTGCCGCAGAACATTTCGCCGACGAAGATGTGCGGCACTGTAAAGCCATCGGGCGGCACGGGGCCAGGCTGATCCGCAACGGCATGAGGGTTTTGACCCATTGCAATGCCGGCTGGCTGGCCTTTGTGGACATCGGCAGCGCCACCGCGCCGCTGTACGCCGCGCAAGCCGCCGGAAAAAAAATCCACGTCTTCTGCGACGAAACCCGGCCGCGCTCCCAAGGCGCGACCTTGACCGCCTGGGAACTGGCCGAGCAAAAAATTTCCCACCAGATCATCGCCGACAACGCCGCCGGCCATTTGATGCAGCGCGGCGAGATTGATCTGGTCATCGTGGGCAGCGACCGCACGCTGGGCCGCACCGGCGAGGTGGCGAACAAGATCGGCACGTACACCAAGGCCGTGCTGGCGGCGCGGCATAAGATTCCTTTTTACGTGGCCATCCCGCTTTCGACGATCGACTGGAAATTAAAACGCGGCTTTGACATTCCTATTGAAGAGCGGCACGAAAGTGAAGTCCTCGGTGCCTGGGGAATGGTGGAAAATCTGAAGGCGGCACGGCGCGCCTACGTCCGCGTGGCGAACCCGTCGAGCGGCGCGCGGAATCCCGGCTTTGATGTCACGCCGGCGGAACTCATTACGAGCATCATCACCCCGGCGGGGATTTTCAAACCCGCAGCCCTGTGGCGGCAGCGATCCAAACTGGGCTTTGAAAAGTAACTTTTCCACCGGCAGCCGTAGGTGGCGAAAGTAGAACTTGCTTCGAGGGCGAAATAAATTATTGTGGCGCTCCCCTTCAGGCGGGGTAGCCAAGTGGTAAGGCACGGCTCTGCAAAAGCTGCATCATCGGTTCGATTCCGATCCTCGCCTCCAGCGCTAGGTATCTGGACAAAAAAATCGCGTGCTTCCCCCGCCGCATCACCCCGTTGCTGGTTTTGTCACCTATGTTTTGAAAGAGCCTCCAAGGAAGTTTATTTTCCGGCAGTTTGCGGCAGGCGTAGCGAACGGGATACCTTGCCGGATTCATCCACCGTGACCTCACTGGCTTCTTTGGGCAGGTCGGTTTCAGTGGTCTTGCCGCCGGGCCAGCGAATCCAAAGCCGGGTGGGAATTTCCGCGCCGGCCCCAGCCGGCCGTCAAACACCAGCCGCAGCGTCGCGCCGACACCGTCAGGATTGCCGGGCGGCCCGTGCAG
>JANYDP010000064.1 GCA_025363535.1 Verrucomicrobiota bacterium
TGCCCGACCACTGGGCGATCCAGCATCTGTTTCCAATCGTACCGCTCCATCGGCATGACGAGGAGCCTACCCGGCAGGCGACGCTGGTCGACATCACCTGCGATTCCGACGGAAAGGTATGCAAATTTATCGATCTCAGAGACATTAAAGATACGCTGGCACTTCATACCTTGCGTGGACAAGAAGCGTATTATCTCGGCTTCTTTTTGATGGGCGCGTACCAGGACATCATGGGCGATCTGCACAACTTGTTTGGCCGCGTCAACGAGGTGCATGTGTTTCTCGATCCCGACGAACCCACCGGTTACTACGTCGAAGAAATCATCGAGGGCGCCACGATCATTCACTCGCTCACCTCGGTGCAGTACGACGAGAACGAATTAAAGCGCCAGATGAAGGCCCAGATGGACGAGGCCATCAAGTCCGACCGCATGAAACCCTCGGAGGCGATGCGGCTGTTGGACGAATATGAAAAGGGTTTGAAGGATTACACGTATCTGAATTTCTAAATAGCAAGATGGAAAACATCGAACATCTAACGGCCAACGCCCAACGCCGAATGAACCGAAGGATCCCGTGGCATTGGAAGTTCAATGTTCGATATTCGATGTTCGATGTTTTGGCTGCGGCTTTGTAATTTGCCCATGTCTGACGCGCCCAACCCCGAACTCCTCCGCTCGCTCGGCCGTCTGGTGCGCGGATTGTCCGCCTTGTTCTGGGGCCTGCCCCTCGCGCTGCTGATCTGCGTGCAATCGGCGAAGATGGACTGGCTGCAGCCCCTCAACATTTTTCCCGCGCTCGCCGCCACCGGCCTCCTGTTGTTCGGGCTAATGCAACTCGGCGCGTTTCATCGCGGCGAACGTCTCTGGCAGAACGCCCTGGATCGCGCCCGGCTGTTTGCCCTCACCAACTGCGGACTCAGCCCGTTTTTGTTTTGGTGGAACCGGCTGCCTGAAAATTCCTTTTTTAGTTTGAGCATCGCCCTGCTGGCACTGTCAGCCCTGCTGTTTTTATTCTGCCTGAACCTGGTGTTGCAGCGCCTCGGCGACATGCTGCCGGACGAGGCCTTGCGCATCGAGACCCGCCAGTTCACCGCGCTCAACCGGACCTTGCTGGCGGCCCTGCTGCTGCTCGCGTCCATCTATGCCGGACTGGCACAAATTCCCACCGTGCCGGCCGCGCTCGAAAATTCTTTCTTCATCCTCAGCCGGGTCGGCCCGTGGCTCCTGCTGTTTCTGGGCCTGCTGCCCCTGGCCATGACGATGGCGCTGATCTGGAAAATCAAGGAGTTCGTGCTGGCGGGCGTGTTCGGGGCGAGGTAACAGCCGAACAATCATTTGCAATCGCGCGCCCGCTGTGGTGTATTGTGCCCCGGCGAAAATTCGCCGGCGACAACGTGTAACCGCTCGAAAATAAAATTATGCAAACGATCACTGAAGAGACCACCGTGACCCTGAAAACCAAGGAGCTTTGCCAGGCAATTCTGGATGAGCCGGCCCTGCGCACCGCGCGTGCAAGCATTGACCGCTTCATGGCCGACGAGCTGACGAAAACCCAGTACGAAAATTTGATGACCAAGGGCCAGGCGCTTCAGCAAAAACAGCACAGCGGCCAGCAACTGACCGAAAGCGAGATCAAGGCCTTTGAAAAAGAGCGTGACGTGCTGATGGCCAACCCGGTCGCCGTGGCGTTTATGAAGGCGCAGGAAGAACTGCACCACATCCATGAATCCGTGAACAAACACGTCTCCAAGACACTTGAGCTCGGCCGCGTGCCGACCGAAGAAGACATGGCCGAGGGCGGCAGTTGCGGTTCCGGCTGCGGCTGTCACTAAGCTAAATTTTAATTTTCACGCGGACGAAGCCGGCCACGGCTTTGTCCGTTTTTTTATGCCCACGCCCGGCTGGCGATGAGATGATGGAGCATCCCCACCACGCCCGCGCCGAGCACCACGGGAATGATTCCCCATTTCCATTTCACCATGCCGACGAAGGCCACAACGCAGAGGACGAGGCCAAACCAGTTCACCGGCTGGCCGGCGGGAACCAAAACGTGCAGCCCAAACCACACGGCCAGATTCAAAACCACGCCGACGACCGCCGCCGTGATGGCCGAAAGCGCGGCGGTGAGCTTAACGTTGCCGCGCATCTGCTCGATGTGCGGGGCGCCGAGAAAAATGTAGAGGAAGCACGGCAGGAACGTCGTCCACGTCGTGATGAACGCGCCGAGCGTGGCCATCGCGAGCGGTGAGAGCGGCGCGGAAAAATTCCAGCCGCCAAGGAAGCCGACGAATTGCAGCACCATGATGAGCGGGCCGGGCGTCGTCTCCGCGAGGCCAAGGCCGTCGAGCATCTGGCCGGGTGCAAGCCAGGGGAAATTTTCCACCGCCTGCTGTGAGACATACGGCAGCACGGCATACGCGCCGCCGAACGTGACCATCGCCGCCTTGCTGAAAAATAATCCCTGCTTCACGAGCAAATGATCGAAGCCGAGCCACAGGCCAATCAACAACACGGGCAGCCACCACAGCGTGATGCAAACGGCGCAGACTTTCACCGCGCGAGCGAGTGTCGGCTGGGTGTGCGCGGGCGAATCGGTTTCATCGTCGAGAACTGACGCGTCAGATTTTTTCCCGCCGTGACCTTTGATGACGGCGAATTTTTCTTTCCAGAATTTTCCACCCGCTAATCCGAGCGCGCCCGCTGCGAGAATGATGATGGGGAACGGCACTTTGAAAAAATAAATCGCCGCGAACGCCAGCGCCGCCAGCGTCCACATGATTTCGTTCTTCAAAGATTTTTTCCCAATCCGCAGCACCGCGCCGAGGACGATGGCGAGCACCGCCGGTTTCAATCCGTCAAACACCGCCGCGACCAAAGGAACGTTGCCGCACGTCGCGTTGAAGGATCGCGTAAACACCAAAGACTTCAGTAAGTTGCAACTTGACTTTTACAAAGGCACGATCGAAACTAAGAAACTGATAAAAATGTACAAAAAAAATTGTAGTG
>JANYDP010000150.1 GCA_025363535.1 Verrucomicrobiota bacterium
ACTATTTGGGGCGTCTGTGGCTTTGGTTTGAGGCTCAGGCTCGGCATGAGGAATTTTTAAAGGAGGTTGAGGGCAACAGCAATTCAGATAACAAAAAAACGGCCTTCTTTCCGAAGGCCGCTGCAAGTTGTGACAATTTTACTGTGCCCGCCTACTTGTTTTTCTCGAACCACGCCTTCGCTTCCGCTTCCAGCGCCTTGAGGTCAGGCCGCGTTTGCGCGATGGCAGCGGACTCGGTCCATTCCTTGTTCAAGTCGCCCAGTTCCATCATCGAGCCAATGCGGATGAAGATCGGGATCTGATGCAGTTCGGCAGAAACGGAGAGGGTCCGGCCGCCGGAATAAATTTTGTCGGGATGCCAGGCGTCGCGCCATTGCGAGCCGGCGGGCAAATAAATTTCCTGCGTGCGCTGGCCTTTTTTCCAGATCGCCGAGACGAGCAGGTCGGGGCCGTAGAGATACGTTTCCCAGTTCGACCAGGCCGCCGGAGCTTTGGGGTCCACGAAGAACAGCGGACGAATGATCGGCATCCCGGTGCGGTGCGCTTCTTCCGCGCAGTGATGGCTGTAGTCGGCGAGGCGTTGATGCAGCCGCGTGTAAAGCCGCCAGACGGCGATCAGTTCCGCATCATACTTCGGCTCGCGCGGGAGATTCCAGAACGCGACATTTTTCAACGGGCCAACTTCCATGATCGGCGTGAAGCAACTGAACGCCAGCCAGCGTGCGCAGACTTCCTGCTCCAGCCGTTGGTCATTGTAGCCGCAGGTGTCGGAACCCCAGTTGGGATAGCCCATGACCGCCGCACGTTGCGCCGCGATGATCGAGGCACGCAAACCTTCCTGCGTCCCGCCGATGTCACCGCCCCAGAACACGCTGTACGCCGAGCTGCCGGTGTAGGCCGCGCGCGGCATGAGCGCAAAGTTTTCGTCGGGCCGAAATTGCTTGGCGACGTCGTAGGCGGCTTTGACGTACATCGCCGGATAGGCATTGCGGTTTTCGCGGATGCTGCGGCCGTCGAAAATTTTATACGGCCCGGTTTCGGGGATGTCTTCCTCGGCACGATCCAGTTTGAAACCGGCCACGCCGAGCTTCAAAAGTTTTGCGACACCGTCCTGCCAGTATTTTTTCGCGTCGGGGTTGGTGAAGTCCACCATCGGATAATTGTTGCCGTTGGCCGGACGCACCTGGCCGGCGAGCGTGTAGCCTTTGGCCAGCGCGTTGGTGAGCATTTCGCCCTGAAAGAACGGCCCGATCCACAGGACCATTTCCATCTGCTGCGCGTTGATCCATTTGACCGACTCGGCAAAGTTCGGCAGGCGGACGGGATCAATGTTGAAATCATCGTAGCCATTCAACCCGCTGCCCCACGGACGATCTATCCAATAAACCCCACACGGGATTCCGTAAGCGCGCATCAGCAAAACGTCCTCCATCATCTCGGAGTTGAACGGCCCGGTCGCCGGCGTGCCGTCGTAATAGTTCGTGCGTTGCGTGTGCTCGTCGCGCCAACGCCACGGGGTGAACATCCATTTCGGCGGTAGAAACGGCGGGCCGGCGTCGAGCGCGTGGGCTTGCACCAGCGCGGCGGGATTTTTGTCGGTGTAAATTTTCGCGACGAAAGATGAGCCTTCAAATTCGATCTTCACCTGCTGCGGATTGCTGGCGCAGAAATCAAAGAAGCCCGGCCAGTTGCCCTGGACAAACACCGCGTAGCCGCGCGACGACAAATAATACGGCGCATAAACCGAGGTGGTCGGTTTCAAAATCATGTCCACCTTCTGCCCGCGCAGGTTCATGCCGTTGGTAATGCCCGCTTTCCAGGTGGCGGCTTGCGGGCCGTCCACCACACGCTCCATCAGGCCGGTGAAATATTCGTCCGCGCTGGCGTTGATCGCGACGCCCCATTTGATGATGTCAGCATCGGGTTTGGCGCTGAGTTGAAGCGTGGTGTTGCCACCAGAATGGGTGAGGGAAATGTTCACGGTGCGGCCGTCTGGCAAAGTCAGGCTGCCGCCACCAGTCGAGGGCGTCACGGTGATCTGCGCGGGGACATTCACCCGGCCCTGCGCCGTCTCGTAGAAGAAACCGCTCAGGTGAATCCGCGGCTGCGCGTTGAGATCCTCCGCGATCAAGCCACCTTTCACGAACACACAATGGGTGTGGGTGCAGCCAGCGAGTGTCGCCAGCAGCAAAGAAAAAAGCACCAGCAGCAGACAGTTTTTATTTTTCATAAAAAAGATTCGCCCAGCGTACCCACGCGTACTGGCAAAGGCAATTGCATCCCGCTGGTGGTGTGGATGGCCAGCGCGCTCTTACCCGAATTCATCCAGCGTCCGGCCCACTTGAAACACCGCGAGGCAGACCTGCGCCGTGGCCGGATCGTTCAGGCACAGCGCGCCGGTATGGATTTTAGGAACCGGTTCGCCGACCAACGAGAGCGGCCAGCGTTCGTTCAACGCACGGGCATAAGCGGGAAAATTTTCCACCCCTGCCGTCCGCAACTGCGCGGGGTTCACGAGGCGGAACTGACCGCAGCTTCCCTGGCAGGTTTGTTTCATCAGCTCCACCAGCACGCGGCCCATGGTGTAGCGCGGATTGATTTCCACGATGGGCTTGAGCCGCACCCCGCCCACTGCATCGCGATAGACAAAGGCGTCAATGCCCAGCGGCCCGGCGAAATCCACGCGGCGCAGTTCTGTTTCCAACGCTGCAAAAATTCTGGCGTAAAGTTCCAGCAGCCGGTTGGAAATATCCGGTTCGCGAAACAAGGAAACCACTTTAGTGGGAATGCGTTTATGATGATGCGACTCGGCGAAGTTACCCTGGAACTGGCCTCTGGCGTCGTTCAGCAAGCCGGTGTAGCCGCACAGCTTCAAGCCCTCGGCGGACATCTCCAGTTGAATGGAAAAATCCAGCAGCCGTTCCAGCCACGGCTCGACGACGAGCTGGCGTCCGTGGTTCAAAGCCTTCGCCATCCAGCGCTGGTGCGTCGGCAAAACCTCCGGCTCGAACAGGCGCAACGCGTTGCTGCCCGCTAGCCCGAGCGCCTCCTTCACCACAATTTTGTGATGGCCGCGTCCGCGAATTTCCGCAATCACCGCGAGCGCTTCGTCGAGCGACTTCACCGCGACACCAACTTCGGCTTCGGTGCAAAGCCAATTCGTTTCCGCTTTCCGCTTTCCGCTTTCCGCTTTTGAAGAACAGCCTTCCAGGATTTTTCCCAGCACTGTTGCGCTCCAGGCTTTCGAGTAAAGCTGGGCGAGGCCAGCGTTGAAACGCTGGTCAGCCATGCGGGCTTCGCCGGTCACGTTTTTGAATAGCGGCTGGAGCAGTTCCAAACTGTCCGGCCCCCACGCCCACGGCCGCAGGCGGCCGAGCTTGCGACCGGCCAATCCCTGGAGCGCGGGTCTGTGACCCGCAGCAGTTTTGCGTTCGTCGGGCGTGTGAAAATTTTTCCCCACTTCAACCGTGGCCGGCTGGCTGCGGCTCACAGAGCCGCGCTCCGTGAGTTCCACAAACTCCGGCAGCGCGAAACCGGCCTCCTTGAGGCGGCTTAAAAATTCTACGGACGGCCGCCGCCCCACCAGCACCACATCATCCTGCCGACACAGAAACTGTGGCAGGTTTTCCAGATCGTGCGCCAGTTGCTGTTGATGCTTGTTCGCGTTGAA
>JANYDP010000157.1 GCA_025363535.1 Verrucomicrobiota bacterium
TCCGGATCCGGCATAGGCGCGATCACGGTGGCGCAAACATAGTTGCCGTTCTTCGACGGGCGCAAAGACGGTGTGATCCCGGGAAAGAGCGCGGCGACGTCGGCGACGCGGGTCGTCTCGACGATAAATTTAAAACTGAAATCACAGGGCCACGTGTGCTCGGTGGCGAGCAATGCTTTAAAACTTTCGTGCGAGAAATGGGCTTCTTGCGTCATGGAAACAACCCCCTAGTGAGGTTGGTATAAATCGTTTCCCATGAGATTGGCATAGGAGACCGAATGGGATCAGTGCTTACGGCTGTTTAGCCGTCGTGCCGAGGCCCGGCAGTGGCCTGGTCAAAGCGCGCGTTCTGCGCTTTCCAGCAAATGCTTCACGTCGAAATCTTTGTCCGAAGCCTCCCTCACGCGCTGCACTGCGTGCACAACCGAGGAGTGGTCACGCCCCCCGAAAGCAGCAGCGATTTCCGCAAAGCTGGACCGGGTATACTTCCGGCACAGAAACATGGCGACATGGCGGGCGTCGACCGCGACGCGCTTGCGCAAAGTGGATTTCAAATCGCGCGGCGACAGGCCTGCGGCCTTCGCCGTTTTTGCGACAATGGATTCTACAGAAATCGTGCGTACGCGATCGAGCCCGGTGCCGCGCAACGCGAAACGCGTGGCGTCCGCGTCGAATTCTTTGCGCTGCAAAGTTTGCGCGGAAACCGCCAGCGTGTTGCAAAGGCACTCGAGCCTGCGGATGTCGCAATGGCCCAAACCCGCAAGCACGAGCGCCGCTTCTTCACTTAACTCAAAGCCACGTTCTTTCGCCTTCGCATGCAGGATCGCGATGCTTTGTCCTTCGTCCGGCGGTTGGACCTCGACGATCAAACCCCAATCGAAGCGTGTGCGCAGGCGCTCTTCGAGGTTGTCGATGCGGCTCGGCGGCACGTCGGAAACCACGGCGATTTGGCATTTGGCCGCATGCAGTGCATTGAACGTATGCAGGAACTCTTCCTGCATCGCCGCTTTATTGGCCAGGAATTGAATGTCGTCGATCAAGAGCGCGCCGCAGCCTCGGTACTTGGCCCGGAAGTCGCGCATGCGTTTCGTGGCCAAGCAGGCGATCATTTCATTGAGGAAACGCTCGCAGGTCACATAGACGGCGGGAATTCCGCGTGCGAGCAATCCGTGACCAAGTGCTTGCAGTAGGTGAGTCTTGCCCAAGCCAGGGCGGCCAAAAATGTAGAGCGGATTAAAACCTTGGCCAGGCGATGCGAGCACGCTGTGAGTCGCATTGATGGCGCCCACATTGCCGGCACCCGGGACGAGGCGGTCAAAAGTCGCGCGCTCATCGAGGCCGCAATCCGGCGCTGCATGGATCGCAGGACGACGGCACTCGATGCCGGCAAGCGTCGCATTAGCGGCGTTTTCTCGCGCGCATTCGGCGTCAAATTCCGGAAAGAAATGCGATGATTTGACTAAGTTTTCCCGCATGAACAGCACACCGCCTTTTCCCCGACGCGATGGTGAAAAAACGACTTTGCCGTTGCCGGCCCGTCGAGGCAACGGCATCCTCGTTTCGACCTAGGGAACGAAGGATTAGGTGACTTATCCACCGATTTATCCACCGCAGCCTGTGGACAAGTTTTTTTAGGGCATTTCTTTCGGCAATTTTACCCCGGTGCCAGACAGCCCCACCAAAATCTTGCGGCCCAAGGGTTACGCGGAAAGTTAGGCGGTCCGAGTCTTTTCCGGTTGCAATCTGGGCGCGTTTTTTCTGGTGGACAAATGCAAAAGACCGGCTGGAAGCCGGTCACTGTATCGGCGAAAAGCTCGCGTTTTCGCGCGTCAATTCATTGGCAAACGAGGTGGACGTTTTCGGACGCGCCGCAATCAGAGGTGCCTGCGGCGACTGTTTGTTGGCACGCGAAAAGCGAACTTTCTGCGCCATTGCAGTTGAAGCCGTCGAGCCAGAACGTACCGCCGAACATCGACGAGACCGACGGGTTCGCCGACGGCAAATGCAATTGGTTGCACGCAACTTTCGCCGCAGCGGCGTTGAAATTGTCGTCGCAGACACCGCGCCATTCGTTGGCGTTTAGAACTTGGAGTAACCCGGAAGAATCGATGCGGATGCCAAGGACTTCTGCGCTTAAGACCGGCGTCTTTATGGCATTGAAGATGTCTTGTGCGACGTCCTTCTCCACTGCGCTCAAAACTGAGTCTTTGTAGATCAGCACTGGTTCGTTGATCATGGCGATCACCTTCGCTAATTCCACGTCTTTTTTCACCGTCGTCGCCGCAATTTGGGCCGCGAGCGAAACCGTCAGGGCCGAGGAAACGGGCAACGAGGCGCGGAGCGTCGTGAGTTGGGAGTTTTTCGCCGAAATTTGTTGCTGCAACAACGTTTGGTCGCCAGAAAGGCTGGTCACTTGCGCGCTCAGGGCTTGCACTGCCGCATTCTTTGCATCGCGCACCGCCAGCGCGTTCGCACGGTCCGCGTCCACTTGGGTTTGCATCGCCAAGAGCGTTTGATCGGTCGGCGTCGACGACAATTTCTGAAAGATCACTTGCAACTGGTTTACCAGGTCGTTGTAGACGTCGTTCGCATGGGACAAGGCTGCGTTCGCCGTGGCCAATTGGCTCTGCGCGGAAGAAATCGCTAAGGCTTTGGCGGAGGACTGTTGAGCCAGGCTGGCGAGGTCGCTTTTGACTTGCAAGGTTTGCGGGTCATTTTCACGCAACTGGATCACTTCGGAGGACATTTGAAAATTGAAGGCGGCAATGGCGCTCGCATAAGTAGCCGCGACGCCGGTTTGCACCGTCGCACTCGGCGACGTTGCGATCACAGCGCAGTTCGCATTAACCGGCGGCTGCGCATTACAAACGCGGGCTTCTAGGGTGCCGATGCTGTCGAGCGTCAGCATCGAGTATTGGCCGTCGCCGTTATGGTCAAATGCGACGCGCTTTACGTCGCTCGCTTCTTCTTTGTGGCCGCAGTTAACAGCAACCAGCAACAACGTGGCAGGGCCCAGCTTCAGCATCAGCTTCGA
>JANYDP010000192.1 GCA_025363535.1 Verrucomicrobiota bacterium
GCGCCGTCCACCGCGTCCGCGCCGTGCGCCACTTTCACGCGGCCAATGCGCGGGACATTAAAACTCGGATCGAACGTGAGCCATTCGTTGCCGAGATACACTTCGCAGTAAGCGTGAAAATCCATCGGCGTGCCGGGATCAATAAAACCGATGTCCGGCAGATGTCCGGTGACGTAGCGCGCGGGCAAATTAAAAGCGCGACATAACGCGATGGCGGCGTGTGCAAAATCGCGACAGACACCATAGCGCCGTTCGATGACTTCGGACGCGGACAAGTCGGCGCGGCCGGACATGAAACGGTATTCAATGTTATTGTGAACCCAGTCGCAGATGGCCTGCACGCGCGGCAGGCCGTGCTGGATTTGGCCGAAATTATTCCACGCAAAATTCATCAACTTGTCCGAGTCGCAATAGCGGCTGGGCAACGTGTAGCGCAGCAATTCATGCGGAAGCTGGCCGACGGGAACGACGTTGCCACAAATTTCCCGGCTATCCGGCAGCGAGGAGACGGCGACGAGCGCGTCGTGCCGCAATTCATTCCGCCCCGGCATGAACGTGGAGCGATAGGTGATGTTCCCGTGCGAATCCTGAAATTCATACGAGGGTAGGCCAATGCCGAACGAAAGTTTTTCCTGCATCACGAGCACCTTCCCTTCGAGCCGTGGTTTGAGCACGAAGAGCACGGGCGTCGGCACGGTGGTTTCGTAGGCGAGGTTGCAGCCGACGCGGACCGTGAGATTCAAAGGGCTCCAATTCATAAGTCAGTGTGGCCTCAATTCGCCAGATAGATAGGATTATTGTTTGGGCCGCGCGCGGAATTCCGACCAGAGCGGAACGGCCAGTTGCGCGCCTTTCAGGAGGGTCTGCCACCACGAAGGTTTTTTGGCGGCGGGCGCGGGCTTCCTGCGCCGAAAGGATACCACGCCGGCAATCAGCGAGGCGGCGGCTGACGCAACCGAGCCGATAGTCTTGGCCTTTTGCGTGAGTGCCTTCGCTTCGCCCGTCATCGTCTGCCAATCCTGAACCAGTTGCGCGCGGTTCAATTCACTTTCGGCGAGCAATAGTTTTTTCCGAGCGGCGAGTGGACTCATGTGAGCAGTGTTTCCATACATTCACGATCCTTGCGGAGTTGATCCAGCGTGGCGGATAGCATCTGCCAGTTGCGCAGCAATCCGTTGAGCCGTTGATAAAGACAGAATCCGGCAACTCCATAAAGAATTGTCAGGATGGAGAGCACGCCCAGCGGCGACCAGGCCCACAGCAGAACCGCAATGGCCGCCGTGAGCGTGATGCCGGCGAGCAATCCGAACGCCGCCACGCCGAGCGCCAGCAGGAAGGCGTGCAGGATTCGCTCGCGCTCCTCCTGCACTTCCACCGCAAGCAATTCCAGCCGGTTTTCACCGATGGTCAACAGCCGTTGCGCGAACCGGCGGGACGTTTTGGCCAATTGCTGGAGGCTGACGGTGGATTCTTCCATAACGGGATCAATCACGCGAACCGCGACGACCGATGAGATAACCGACGAGCACGCCAATGCCCACGCCGATGGCGATGGCTTGATAGGGATTCTCGCGAACGGTCTGGTCGGCGACCTTTGCCCCGGCGACGGCCTTGTCGCGGACATTGGCCGCGATTTCTTTGGCGCTGTCCAGCGCGGCGGCCAGGCGCTTGCGGGCGTCCCCGACTTTTTCGCCGGCCACATCGGCGGTGGCGGTCAACAGGGCGCGGGCGTCTTCCGTCACGGTGCCGAGGTCATTACGGATGGCTTGAGTTTCTTTATTCATGGTTTTTTGGTTTTGCGGTTGTTTTTCAATGGAAAAGTTTCTGCGTCGGCGAGATGCGCGGCTTCCGGCGAAGTCGCGACTTTCAAAATGGAATTCCTCCCACCGAACGGGTTGGGGACGGACTCGCGCGCCAGCGGATCGGGCAGCCACTGGCCGTCCACGACCAGGCAATATTCGTAAGTGCCGGGTGCGAGCGCGGTTTCTTTCCACCAGTGGCCAACGCCGTCGGAATACAGCGTCTTCGCTTCGGGCTGCCAATGATTGAACGTGCCCGCGACGCAAACGGTGATGGCCGTCGGGTGGTTGAATTCAAAGCGGACCGGCACCAGTTGCGGGCCGGGGCTGGGCGCGTTGTCGTGATTGTGATTATGTTTCATGGTGGAAATCAGCGGACTTGCGGCACGCGGATATCGCCGCTGTGATTGATGATGCCGAACACATACAGCAGCCACACCACGACGCAGATGACGACGACGATGTTGAGAATTTTTTTGATCTTCCCGTCCATCGGGAGGTAGGTGTTGACCAGCCAAAGCAAGACGCCGACAACGATCAGCGTGACGACGAGTGAAATCAGTGACATAAATTTAATTTAATTGGATGAATTTGTTTGTCCACCCTAGGAGCTTAAGCCGGCGGCTGGCAGGGAGCTATGGGGTGTTACCCTACCTGCCGACAATTTATCAAAACTCCAAACCCACGGTCACGGGCTGGGGTTGCCAGTTGGGCGGCGCAATCTTCGTGCGTCTATTGTTGGCCGCGTGCAAGGCATTTTTTACCACGCCCAGCAATTCATCCAAGGTGTAGGGCTTGTGCAGTACGGCCTTGGCCTCGATTTGCAGCCAAGGATGCCGGTTCAATTGTTCCTGCGGCAAG
>JANYDP010000217.1 GCA_025363535.1 Verrucomicrobiota bacterium
GGTCAGTTCCGCCTGGCTGGCGGCCAGGACTTCCTTGTGCAGCGAACGCCCGTGCGAATCAATCGTCACCACGGCGGGGAAATCCGCCACTTCCAATTCCCAGATCGCTTCCGGCGAGCCAAACTCTTTTTCAAAATACACATTGCGCACCTTCTTCACGCACTCGGCCAGCACTTGGGCCGCGCCGCCGATGGCGTGCAGATACACGCAACCATTCAGCTTGCACGCTTCTGCCGTGCGATCACCCATGCCGCCTTTGCCGATGACGCCGCGCACGCCGAAGTCGTGGATGATCTGGCCTTGATACGGCTCTTCGCGGATGGACGTGGTCGGGCCGGCGGCGGTGCATTTGTAAGTGCCGTCGTCCTGTTTCATCATCACTGGGCCGCAATGATAGATAATGCCGTCGCGCAAGCTTACACCTGGCGGCAGTTTGCCGCCCTCGTGCAAATACTTGTGAACTGCGTCGCGCCCGGTGAACACGACACCGGAAATCAAAACCTCGTCGCCGACTTTCAACGCGCGGATTTTTTCTTCGGTGAAGGGGAAGGTGAGTTTGGTCATAAAATTCAACGAGGCTGATCTTTTATCTGCTCCAGCACATTTGCGAGAAATCCCGGGCGTAAATGCAAAGTAGATTTCTTGGGCAACGCCCTCAATAAATCGCGCGCTTCAGCCTTCGTAATTTGCTTAAGCAGCCAGCCGCGCAAAATCAAACCTACCGTGCCGCGCACTTGAAAACCAATCGCCTCCGCCATTGCCCGCGCCGCCGCGTCATCGCTCAACAAACAATCGCCATGATGTTCCTTGAGCGCGGTGATGGCTGACAATTCGCCCGCGTGCAATCCGAATTGCGCCGCCAGTTCAAACATGGATTCCTCGGCTGCGGGATTGGGCTGCACCCTCACCAGACCGGGAATCAAATCGAGCCGGATATTGGGACGGTGGCTTCTCACTTCCTTCTCCACCGCTTCCGGCAGCAGCACTTCCCGATAACCCGCCAGCAGATTCAACGCGCCAATCTCGTCCAGATGGATGAGCGGCCCGGCGTCGAGGACGGCGATGATTTCATCGGCCTTCATTCAACGCCCATTGCACGTCCGCCATGATCTGTTTTTCCTGAAGCTCGACGGAATGCAGGCTCAAGTAACGCCGCACCGCCTCCAGCGCCGCGTCCTCCGGCGACTTGAACCAGCCCGCAGCCACCAGCTTAACGAGCTGTTCGTGCAATCGGTCGGGGCAATCAATGGTCAATGTCTTCACAACAGCTTTATCGCATGATTCCGTTCGGGTTTCAATCCTGCACTTGCCGTGTGAGTTGCTGATGCGCGGCGAGAATGGCATCCCGGCTTGGATTCGCCACTAGATAACTCACCACCGTCGTCTCAATGTAAATGGTTTCCATTTCAATGAACCTCGTCGCCGACTTTCAGCGCGCGGATTTCTTCTTCGGTGAAGGGGAAACTCAACTTCGTCATAAAAATTCAGCCCTTTGGCTTGTCATTCAGCGCGAAGGCAGAGGTGCTGGCAAGCTCCCTTTCCTTTTCCGCCACCAACCGCCGCAAATCCTCTGCGGAGCGGATGACTTTTCGTCCCGCCTTTTCCTCGGCTTGACCGATTTCATTCAGCTTCGCAAAGTAAGCGTCCGGGTCGGCGGCAAACTCGCGCGACAATTCATCTTTGATGCGCCAGATTTCCTCAAGGATCGGATTCGCTTTCATGCGCTCATTGTCCCATAAGTTCGATTGGCGTGCAAACTTCCGGTAGCGTCAGTCTTGTGCGCCCCATGAATTCGCGCAGCTTTCCCAGCAGGTGCGGATTGGCCAGATGACGGCAATTCCATGTGAGCAGAATGTTGATCCCGCATTGTGCGGCGACCACCGCGTGAATGGCATCCGAAGCCCCTGCCGGCGGAAATCTGCTGATGCGCGGCGAGAATGGAATCCAGGCTCGGATTCGCTACCAGAGAACTCACCACCGTCGTCTCAATATAAATGGTTTCCATCGTTCAATGAAGCGCGTCGCGCCCGGTGAACACGATGCAGGAAATTAAAACTCGTCGCCGGCTTTCAGCGTGGCCAGATTATTTTGCAGTTTTCCATGTGGATATTTCAAACAGCACTGCGCAGTCTTGTGGAGACTTGTAGATCGCATGCGCAAGTCCGCGAAATAGAAAATGATAAACAGATCCGTCATTTCGTGTTTCAACACTTACTTTCCCCGTACGTGTGTAAACAACAACATGCTCCCCACTTTTAACTTTGCGCGGAGGAATCCAATAACAGGATTTTTGTGAAGCCTGAATGGAATTCTCACCGGTGTAGTGGGTATCGAATATCGCGTAATATGTTAGATCAATGTCCGCTAAAGCTTGGAAGTGGACCCTTTCTTCAGAGTCGCTTCCACGGTTGTAAATGCTTTTAAGTTCAACCTTCATTTGAATACAATTCTTCCAATCGCTGCGCCAAGTGTAAGGAGAACACCAATGATCAGACAGAGCGGTCCTTGTGAGGGTGCTGCTGCATTATTCCAAAATGTCGGAGCGAGCCCGATAATCGCGCAACCGACTCCAACACCGACACCAAACATTACCTCATTTACTTTATTTGTTTTCAGTTTCTCTTCAAGAATTGCCGCACGCTTATCAGCTTCATGGAATTTGGGGATGTATTGCTCGCACTCATCGCGATCAGCCTCGGCTGTCATCAACATTTCGAGAATTAACTTTTGAGTGCCCGGATTTGTAAGGTCAGCCTCACTTAATTGACGCTTGATATTTTCGAAGGCGAGCCTTCTTCCAGTTGCCGAAACTGAAACTTCGACGGGTGCTGCTGTTTTCGGCGCGTGCTGCTGCACAGCATCTTGTGGCGACGGAGATTGTATTTCAGTTTCGACCATTTCTTCGTGCATGAAGTTGCAGCATTTTGCCTTTCAATACAACCATTTCCCAATCTTCCCCTCCGCATCCAGCGTCGCGCCTTGCCGCCGGAACGCCCAGCACATGTAGCTCACGCTCACGAAAAACGACGCCGGCACGCGGTTCGCCGCGCAGATTTTCACACCCAGCAACGTCGTCTTGCCGCCAAAGCCCATCGGGCCGATGCCGAGTTCGTTCGCGGTCTTCAAGATGTCCTGCTCCAGCGCGTCGAGCTTCGGCTCGGGATTGCGGTCGTCGAGCAGGCGCAGCAGTTGTGTTTTGGAATGTTCGTAGCCCGTCGCGCGGTCGCCGCCGATGCACACGCCGAGCACGCCCGGCCCGCAGCCTTTGCCCTGCGCCTGCAACACCGCGTCGAGAATCGCCTTGCGGCAGCCGTCGAGGTCGCGGTTGGCGTGCAGCTTCTCGATGGGCAGCGAGTATTGCGCGCCGACATTTTCGCAGCCGCCGCCCTTGAGCACGAGCTTCACGGAAATTTCCAGCGAGCGATGCTGATGAAAATGAAATGCCGGCGCGCCCGGCCCGACGTTCGTGCCGTCGTTTTTGCCGGTGAGCGAATCCACGGAATTTTGGCGGAGAAAACCTTTCTTGGTTGCGGCCTTGACGGCTTCGCGGGCGGTTTCGGCGAAGGTAATCTGGTCGTAGCCAATCGGGCAATCCACGTAAAACAAAATGCTGCCGGTGTCCTGGCAGATGGGCTGGGATTTATTTTTTGCGAGCGCGATGTTCTGGTCAATGATCTTCATCGCGTTGGCCGCGAGGGAATTTTTCTTCTCGTTTTCCAGTGACGCAAGAATGGCTTGGTGGACGTCGTCGGGAATTTCAGCGGAGGTGCGGCGGATCAGTTCAATCAGGGAGTCTTGCAGCAAATTCATGGGAAAAGGCTAAAGGCGCGCGAAAGCCAAGTCAACTGATGGCCGGAGGTGTGACCAAGATGGCTGGTGACAATGGCAGCCAAAACCCAAAGCACCAGAGGACTGGCGCAGTCCAAGACGCTTTGCGCTATGCGTGAGTCGCCGGAAAACGCGCTAGTTTTTTGGAGTGCGGCGGCCCTCCGCCGCTTTCCGCTGAAGTCCGATGAATTGCCTCGCTCGAAGTCGCAGCACGAAATCCATTTGCCGGAAGGCGCAGGGTGGTTCACAGTCTCGGCATGGCTTCAGAAACTTTCAAGGCAAGTCGTTGGACGCGGGGCAATCTGTTTTTTCCCACTGTCATTGAGGTGACCGACAAGTCGGTCATCCGCCACAAACGCTCGCTGTTCAGCCGCGACGAGATGAGCATCAGCATCAGCAAGGTGGCGTCGGTGCATATCAAGACCGGAATGATCTGGTCGGATGTCTTGATCGAGTCCACGGGGGGCAGCGATCCGGTGACGAGCCACGGTC
>JANYDP010000255.1 GCA_025363535.1 Verrucomicrobiota bacterium
CGAGCCGCGCCCGCCCGGCTACAATCCGCTCGGCAAAAAAAATCTCGACCCGCAATGGGTTGCACGGCTCGGCCAATCGGGCCAGGACTGTTTCGAGGCCATTCGCCGCCGCGACGTGCCGGCGCTCGGCGCATCCTTCAACTTGAACATGCGGTGCTGGGAGACGTTGCTGCCGCGCGTGGTGCGGCATCCGTTGATCAAGCTGGATTTGATGGCATTGTTGCGGGCTTATCAACGGAGCTATCCCGGCGCGATGTATTCGGGCTGCGGCGGCGGTTATCTCCTCATCGCTTCAAACGAAAAAGTTCCCGGCTCGCTGCAAGTCAAGGTTCGCACCACACGATAATTTCAAGCAAACTCCGCAGCCATGGCCAACCCAGCCTCCAAACAAATCCTCGTCACCGGCGCGTTCGACGATATACGCTCACGCCATCTGCGTTTTCTCGAAGAAGCCGCCCAGTTCGGCGAAGTAACTGTGCTATTGTGGCCGGATGAAACAATCCAAACGCTTTCCGGCGCGCCACCAAAGTTTCCCCTGGCGGAACGGCTTTATTTTCTCAACGCCGTCCGTTTCGTCCGCCAGGTCATTCCCGCCGGCGGTTCCATGAACCCGGATGCACCGGTGCTCCCGGAAAACTTTCGGCCCGATTTGTGGATGGATTTGGAGAACCCCGCCAACCAGACGCGCCAGCTTTTTTGCCGCAAGCATGGTTGGGAATATCACGTTCTCCACGGCGAAGCGTTGCGGGGGTTTCCGGAATTTGTTCCCACGCCCACACCGAACTCCGGCCGCAAAAAAGTGATCGTCACCGGCTGTTACGACTGGTTTCACTCCGGGCATGTGCGGTTCTGCGAGGAGGTCAGCACGCACGGCGATCTCTACGTCATCGTCGGCCACGACGCCAACATCCGCCTGCTCAAAGGCGAAGGCCACCCGCTGATTCCACAGGACGAACGGCGATACGTCGTCGGCTCGATCAAGTATGTCACACAGGCGTTGATCTCCAGCGGTGACGGCTGGCTGGATGCCGATCCGGAAATCAAAAAAATCAAGCCGGACATTTACGCAGTGAACGAGGACGGCGACAAAGGCGGCAAGCGCGATTACTGCGAAAAGCTGGGCATTGAATATCTCGTCCTCAAACGCGCGCCGGCTCCGGGCTTGCAGAAGCGTTCCAGCACGGATTTGCGGGGGTTTTAACCGGGGTGTTTGACCGCGGGTTGTTCTGGCCCGATGTGATTTACCAACGCGCACCACGCACGGCCATGACTGCGGTGATCAGTCCGGCCACCAAGATGAACCCAGCCGCCAGCCAGAGTTGATGAGTGGCCGCGCCCGTGGCAAACAGCAGGCTCAGGAGGAGCCACACCATCAGCGGATGATAGTCTGACGGAAATTTTTGGTGGCTCTTGTTGATCATCACGGGCGTGGCAAACGCGAGCACGAGGAGCGCAGTCATCAGCCAGCCGAGAAAATTGCTCGGCGGGGTGCCGTGCCAGAGCAGCGCCAGCTTGGTCGGCTGCCATTGCCAGAAGTGGTTGACCTGCGTGGCATACGGCTCCAACCCGAAATCAAACACCAGCGCCAGCGCCGCCGTCACCCCGATCAGGCGGAATCCGTAGAGCCGGCTTTTGCGCCAGGGCCGCAGGATGAGCCGCGCCACGCCGCGCGCATTAAGCAGCACGATAATCCAGACGACCGGAACGGACCACGGCAAGACTGAAAACAACTTCGGGCCGGCAGCTTCCATGTAAAGATATGGGCCGAAGGGAATGCCCGTGATCGCACCCAGCGCCTGAAGCGTTCCCGCGATGGCCGTGATGATGGCCGCCGCGAGCAAAATATTTTGTCCGGGCAACTGGCGGGCCAGCGAGACCAGCGTCGTGGCCACGGCGGCAGCGACCAGCAGCGCGGCGGGCCACCCGGGGTTTCCAGTCACCGCAAAAACGTTCAGGGTATTCAGCCACACGAACGCAAATGCGGCCACAAATAAAGTGCTGAAAATCCAGTGCCAGGTCTGCCCGGCGTTGACAGCGGCCTTGCCCGAATTCACGGCGGCAATAGTTGACGGGCGGATCATTCGAATGTCCCACAATCGAAACAGAGCCGGGAATTTGCCTCAAGGATAAACACACGTCTGGGCGGAATCCGGATCGGGCCGGTCGTGGTATCGCACCTGCTCAATGGCAGGCATGAAAAAAATATTGGTCTTCATTGGAATTGTCACCGTGCTGGTCGGTGTGGGCTGGGCCAGCCGGGCGTGGACCACCCTGCGCGCCAACGCCAAGACCGCAAAGTTCAACGACGATGTCGAAAACCTGTTCACCGCCCTGCAAAAATACAAGGAACGTGTGGGTTCCTACCCGCTCGGCGGCAATCTCGAAGTGGCCAGGGCGCTGATGGGGGCCAATCCTAAGAATGTGATCGTGATTGTTGGCAACAAATCACAGGTCAACGAAAAGGGCGAATTCATTGATCCTTGGGGAACCGCTCTGAAAATTTACTTTTCTGACAACGCTGTTTTGATCCGCTCCGCCGGACCGAACCGCCGATTTGATGACAGCACTGTCATGGATGCGGACGATTTCATCCGCTCCAATTGATCCGGTTGAATGCCTGGCAGGGTTGAAATGCCGGTTCAAAGCACAGGCTGCGGGAAAGTTATTTCAGGGGCAGGCTGGGCGGCACAAAATGCGAATGTAAGAGCCTGTTTGAAAAAGGTAGCGTCAGCCATCTTGGCTGACGTAGAGCCGGGGCTTCCAGCCCGGCGAAAAGGCCCGCCTCTTGGGCAAGCCTGGTAGCACCTGAGCACGCACGTACTGCGGACGGTTTTTCCGGGCGGC
>JANYDP010000256.1 GCA_025363535.1 Verrucomicrobiota bacterium
GTTGCTTCGCTGCTTCAACCAACCGCTCGGTGCTTTCAATCACGGCGCGACTGCCTTTTGTCTTGGCTTCGTCGCGCATGTTGAGCAAGTCCACAAATTCGCGTTGCGTCGTGAGCAAGTCCGGGCTGTAAATCGTGAGAATCGACGCGTCCTTCTCGACCAGTTCGCCACGCGAGAAGACGGAAAGAGTTTTCACATAACCCTCAACGCGCGTGACGTAATCCCAATGCCGTTGCTTGTCGTAAGCAACCATGCCCACTGCGCGAACCGTGTGTGTCAACGGCTGTTTCTGAATCGTTGCGTAAGTGACTCCGATTTGCTGCTGCCGTTCGACGGCCACGGTGAATTCGGTCGGCGCGTCCTGGTTGGTCGAAGCGCCGCTCTCTGGCATCGCTCCGGCCATGTGACCGGCGTGTCCCGCGTGTGCGTTCGCGTCCGCTGCCCCTTTCTTTTTCACCGCCACTAAATCCATCGAACAAATCGGGCATTTGTCCGTTGGGCTTTGTTTCTTCACAGACGGGTGCATCGTGCAGGTGTAATAGTCCACGTCACTTGTCGAGGCCGTGCCGTCCACGCCTTTCTTGTTCACGGGCACGAGGTCCATTGAGCAGATGGGGCACTTGTCGGTCGGGCTTTGCTTTTTTACCGACGGGTGCATCGTGCAAGTGTAGTAATCCACGTTGGCGGGCTTGGCGTTCGCATCACTTTTTTTACAGGATGCGAGAAACAGCGTCGCAAAGGCGGCAACCAGTGTGAGCGCCAGCGCCGTCCAACGGATGCGGCGAACAGGAAATGAAGTTGAGTTATTCATGGTCGTGATTTGGAAGGAGAGAAGGTTCATTCGCCAACGGAGCAAGCGTTTCAACGCTGTCGAGTCCGGTCCACAGGAGGAGTTCGGCGAGCATTTCATTTTGCTCCGCCGTGGCGCGTGCCGACATCAACTCGCTGTCGAGCAACGTGCGTCGCGCGTCGAGAACATCGCGGAACATGCCGCGACCCGCTTCCCAATCCGCGAGACGGCTTGTCAGCGCCTGCGTAGCCCGCGCGGTAATTTCATCACCGTAAAGCAACGCTTCGCGGCGCATCGCTTCGATCTCCACGGACAGGTGGTGCAATTCCTCGCGCACCATCAACGCCTGGTCTTCGCGTTCCTGCTCGGCGGTCTTTTGCCTCTCTTTGTCGCGCGCGTAGTCCTTGCTGTATTTGCTGTCGTTGAACCACGGCAGCGAGAATCGCAGTGTGAACATCCCGGAACGGAACTCGCCGTCGCTGCTGTATTGCCGGCCTTCGACGCCGAGGCTTACGTCTGGCAGTCGGGTCTTGCGGGTCAACTCCGCTGCGGCCTGGGCTTGTTTGATTTGCTGTGCCATGACTTTGAGTTTTGGTTCACTCTGAATTGCGAGCGTCAGCAACTTCCCGCTCAATGGAATGGCCGGGCCAACGGGCGGCAATCGCAGCGGCGGCCACGGCGAATCGGCGGGCCGGTTGAGCAGCCGATTTAAGGTAAAGCGTTCGTGAGCCAGACGGTTGCGGTCAGTGCGGAGCGTGTCGTTGCGCTTCGCCGATTCATTTTGAATTTGCAGTGTGTCGGCGAGGACCGCATTTCCCGCGCGATATTTGCTTTCGGTCTCCTTGGCGGTTGCATCGAGCCACGTGAGGTCTTGCTCGCCAATTTCCACAAGGCGTTCAGCAAACGCGGTCGCGAGCAAACCCTTCGCAATGTCTCGGCGAAGTTCCTGCACGCGCAATTCGGATTCAGCCTGTCGCGTGGACGTTTCAGCTTCCGCAACGCGACGCGTCAGCTTGGGCTTGCCCCACAACGGCAATTTTTGTTCGACGCCGTAAGCAAGGTTGCCATCTTCGGATGGGTTGAAGCCTTTGTCGCTATAAACGCTGCCGCCGAACATCGCCATTGGATCGTCCCAAGTGCGAACACCCTCCGCGTTGAGCGTGGCCGAGCGGACGCGCGAATCCGCAGCCTTGAGCGACGGATTGTTAGTG
>JANYDP010000258.1 GCA_025363535.1 Verrucomicrobiota bacterium
GCCGTTGCTGGGAAAGGTGCGGCCGAAATCGCTGGCGGTGAAGGCGGTCACCTGATCTTCCACCCCGAGTTGGAACATGGCGCGCTGGAAGGCGTACATGCACTGGCTGAGTTCGGCAAACAGGTTGGCGTGCGAACCGCGCGTGGGATCAATCACGTTGTTGACGAGCGCGGTCTGGCCGGTGTGCAGGTCGTAGCCGCCGACCTGGCAGAAAAAGATCTGCCGCTTCATGCCGAAGCCACCGGCGAGGGCGCTGCGTTTGCCGGCCTCGATCAGGCGCGCGATCATTTTCAACTGCGAACTCAGGCCGGAGCCGAACGCGGTGCCGCCGCTCGGCGGGGTGATGGTGGTGGGAAAAGGCGTGGTCCAATAATTCGCCGCCGAGGTGTTGGCGATGGCGCTGTTCAGCAAGGTGCCGGTCTGGATGCTGTGCTGCGCGACCTTGGCGTATGCCTGGGCCTGCATGTTCGGGTACGGCAGACCGAGGATGTTGGTGAGCGCGGTCTGGCGCGCCGTGTTGATGCCGGTCAGCGCAATCGCGCCCGAGGTGGAAACAGAATACTGCGAGACGACATTGCCGACTTCAAACGTGTTCGCACCGGCGAGGGAAACAGACAGTGAGATGAGGTCGGCGGGCTGCGCGAGGAGATCGGCGCAACGTCCGCCCCAGCCGGTGAGCGGTGCCTGGTCAGGGATGGAGGTCTGCCATTGCGTGACCTGGTCGGCGTGCGAAAACAACTGCGGCGGCTTCTGCAAAATGCCGGCCTTGTATTGCGCGCTGGTCATGGGAAAGACGAGCGTGCCGACGTTGAACAACGGAACCAGTTTGCCTTCGCCAAACAGCGCGACGAATTCCGGGCAGGCCGGATGAAAACCGTATTCATGGCCGTCGCTTTGCAGCGGCGAAATCGGCATGACGAGTTTCGAGGCCGGGCCGCCGGTCAAGGGAATGGCGAGTACGTTGGTGCGGATGGCGGCGTAGTTGTCGTACTCGGACTGGATCGTGGGGATGATGAGGTTGTTGGAGTCGTTGCCGCCGCTCAGGAAAATGCAGACGAGCGCCTTGTAGTCGGTGGGCGGCGTCTGCCCGGCCATGGCCGCGTTCATGAACCGCAGGTCGCGAATGTTTGAGGTCAGCGCGGCGGTGCCGACGGCGGCGCAGGCGGCCTGCCGGATGAAGTGACGCCGGGTGATGACGTTTGGGTTTTTGGAATTCATATTCTTAACTTAAGGAAACGCTGACAGACTAAAATGCTGACATGCTGACATGCTGAAATTTCAGCATTTCAGTTTTCAGCATTTCAGCATTTGTCTTTCGTTTGCTCATTTTTGGATCGTGAAATCAGGTGAGACAAGAATCTGGTGGGCTACGGCGCGCACGCGGTCGCGCATCTGCGTGGCGGTCGGCGGCGAGCTGTACCCGAAGTTGGTGGTGTTGGTGACGTAGTTGATGATGTTGGTGCGCGCACCGCTGGTCAACTGACCGGCGAGCAGCAACGAGTTCAGGGAATCCACCAAGCTCGGAATGCCGGCGGCGGAAGTGTAGTTCGTGGTCATCCACGGACGGAGATCGAGGGTGAGGCCGCCGTTGCCTGCCGTGAAGCTGGTGAGGCCGTTGGTGTTGTTGCCGTTGTTGAGCAGACCGCCCTCGATGAAGTTCATCTGGTACGCGACGCTGGTGTCCGAAGTCAGTTGAAATTCCGGCGTGGTCAGGCCGGCGGAAGAGAGCGCGCCAGGGAATTTGAAATCAGGGAAATAGAAATTGAACACCGTGGGCGCGTTGAGCGGGGACTGCGACAGGTTGCCGTTGCCGCTGCTCGTCACGTCGGTCGCGTTCATGGCCCAGGTGTTCCATTGCACGGTGACGTTGCCGACGTGCGTCAACGGCGGCGGGATCAACGGATAAGTGGTGATGCCGTTTTGCGTTTGGTTGTTGTTCGTCACGACGTTGAACGTGTAGTGCGTCGCGTCGGGCACGGTGGCGACGGCGTACTGGCCGTCCGCCGGGCTGCCGACCTGGACGAAATCCACGTAGAAACCGTCACCAGGATTAAGCCCATGCGCCTGCGTGGTTGTAACCGTGACATTGGTCCGGCTTTGAACCGTGAAGCCGCCGCCGTTGAGCCGCTGGAAAAGACAGTTGCCGGTTCGCGTGACCGAATCGCTCGCCGCCACGGTGAAGTGGTTGCCGTCGGGAACGGTCAGCACCTGATAGACGCCGTTGGACGCGACGCTGGGATTGCCGGAAGTGAAAGCCAGATAGACGAGAAAATTTACCGAGAGTCCGTGGCCGTTAATGGCGACGCTGATGACGTTGTTCGTCTGGCCATAAGTTCCCGACAACAGTCCGGCGGCGGTGAAGGTGAACACCGTGGGGTTGGTGACCGTCACGCTGTAACTTTGCGTCGGTGGCACGGGCTGACTGGACGTGTCCGCGAAGGAAAGCACGACGGTGTCGCCGGTGTTGAGGCGGTGCGCGTTGGTAGTGGTGGCGACGATGGTCTGCGTGCCGCTTTGCACATAGGTGCCGCCGATAGTGGGCGGAGCGGCGAACGCCCGGGCCGGCGCGGTGATCCGGCACATGGGTTCGCGCTGTTTGCCGTAGGTGACCTGGGCGGCGGCCACGGGACTGCGGGCTTCGTAGTCGAGCAGGATGGCTTTGATGACAGCGGACAAATCACCGCGCAAGCCGCTGCCGTTGTCGTTGAACTTTTGCACCACGCGATAGAGGTAATCGCGGTTGGGATTGCTGGTGACGAGGCGCTGAATCAGTTGTCGGCAGATGAACGGCCCGACGTTCTGGTTGTAGAAAATCGAATCCAACGCGGACTCCAGCTCCTGCGTGCCGTAGTTGTCGTAACTGACGTCGGTGGAAATCAACTGGCTGCCCTGCGCGGCGGGCAGCATCGCGAGATCCAGCAACTGTTTCGTGTTCTGATCATGCTGCGACGGCACGAGCACCATCTGGTTCGTGTAGTTGGCGTTGGCCGGATACGCCGCCGGCAGTCGGCCGTTCGCCTGATTGGTCTGGTAATAATTCCACCCGGTGAACACGGCGGCAAAACCCTGGATGACCGTCTGGTCGTAGGTCGGCACCAGCGCGCTCTGCGAGTTCATCACTAGCGTGCCGTCCGGCCACTGGCGATACAGGCCGACGGAGAACAACTGCATGATTTCACGGGCGTAGTTTTCGTTCGCGTGCGCGCCGGTGATGAGGCTGCCCTTGCTGTTGCCGCGCATGTCGAGATACAGGCCCATCGCCGGCGAGAGGGTGACGTTTTTGAGCAGGTCGCGTAAATTTCCAAAGGCGCCGTCCAGCAGCGTGTCGTAGTAGTCGCTGAGCGCGCGGCCGTTGTCTTGCAGAACGCCGTTTTGCGAAATGACCATGATCTCGCTCAAGGCGAACGCCACGCGCTGCCGCAGTTGGTCGGGCGCGGTGACGGCCTGCTGCCACCAGGTGTTGTACACGAGCGAACTCGGATACGGCGTCGTGGGATCCAAGCTCGCATTGGCCAGCAGCAACGGCAGATGATACGTCGGCGGCAGGGCGATCTGACTGTTGATCCAGTTGGTGTAGCCGACGGCCTGGACATTGGTGATCCCGGCGGGACTCGGGCCGAACGTCGCCTGAATCAGAAACCGGGCGGCGGCATTGGTGTTGGCCGAATCGTCCGTCCAGGCCGGCGGCGCGGGCGGCGCGGTGAAAATCTGCGAACCGTTGGCGGGCGAAAAGTGGCCGTTGATTTCACCGTTCGGATAATTCGCGGTGTGGATGTTGATGTAGGCCTTCCCTTCCTTGATGATTTCCTGGATGTCCGCGACGCCGAGCGGTCCGACCGGCGTAATGTTCCAAACCAAGCTGCCATCGGCCTGCGGCGTGGCGGTGTCAATGTCGAACATGATGGAACTGGGGAAGGCGAGATACGCGTCGTTGTGAATGTGTTCGGCAACCTTCGGCGAAGTGAGTCCGCTGTAACTGAATTTCAAAACGGCCTGCGTGCCGTCGGCACTCACGCGCAACGTCGCGGTGCCCACGCCGGAGCTGATCGTCGTGCCCTGGGCCAGCATGTTCGCGTTGTAAAGCGTGCCGGGAACGAGCGTGACGGGCAGCGGATAATAGCGGGAAAGCAGGTAGCCCGGCACGACGGCACTGGGTGCGTTGCTCGTGCCGCTCGCGTCCTGCACCCAGCCGACCGCCCAGTTGTCACCCGCGCCGGTGCCGGCCTTGTGCAGCACTTCGAGATAATATTTTTGCCCGGCGACGAGCGCAAGCCACCCGGATTTCTGACCGGCTTGAACATTCCACTGGCGCGAGGCGGTGCCGCCGTTGGTGGGGTTGACCCAGGCGCGCCGCACTTTGTTGACCGGCTCGCTGTCATTGGAAATCCAGAGTTCCGCCGCGTCGCCGGCGGCGAGCCAGAAATAATAATTGCCGGTGGCGGGCGCGACGAGGTAGCCGCGCACACGTTCGCCGTAGTTGTCGCCGTAATCAGTGATGCCTTCCAAAGTGCCGAGTGTGTTGGTGAGCGTCGCCGGCGTGTTGACCGGGATGTCGGCGACGTTCGTGCCGGGGACGCCGGTCCAGATTTCGCGGACGACGGAACTGCCGGTATCTAAAATTTGAATCAGCACGATGGACGCGCCGAGGCCGAGGGTGTTGCTCGCGGTGACGGAAACCTGAAAGCCGCCCGCGAGGCTGGGCACACCGCTGATGAGACCGTTGGTGGAATTGAAAGCCAGTCCGGGCGGCAGGCCCTTCGTGGAAAAACCGTTTGGTGAATTGGCCCCGGTCACGGTGAAGCTGTACGGCTGGCCGAGAAAACCGACGGCATAAAGGGGACTGGTGACCGCAGCGGCCGCGGCCGGGACATTCGTTGGATAGAGGCGGAGGGTCGGGATGATCTGCTTGGACTGGCTCGGGCTGTACCACGACAGGTGCGCCACGGCGGAACCGGTGTTTTGAAAGTATTCCAGCTTGAGGTTGTAGCGCACACCCGCCTGCAAGGCGATGCTGCCAACTGAATCCAGCGCCCCCTGCGCCTGCCAGTCGTTGATGATCAATTGATCGTTGACCCACAACTTCACGCCGTCGTCGGTATTGGCGACAAAGTAATAGAGTTCCGAGTATTGCGGTCGCACCTGCCCCGTCCAGCGAACGGTGTAGTAACCGCTGCTGTTCGGAATGGGCGTGGTCGTATTACCCCAGGTGAAATCCACGTTGGTGTCCACGCGCGTCAGTTTCAGATTCGCCGGATTGAAATTCAGGCTGCTGGCGTAGGTGGTACTGGAGTTGGTATAATATTGGCCGGTCAAGCCGGTGCCGTTCGGCGTGGCCGAGGGATAGATGACGATGCTGGCATTGCTCGCCGTGCCGATCGAGTAGCCGGTGCCGCCCAGCAATTTCATCGTTGCGACGACGGGCGTCATCAGGTTCGGGTTGGCCAGCGGCGTCACCGTGATCGTTTGAGTGGCAGTGCCAGCGGGAAAACTCAACGCGCGCGGCAAAGGCGAATGATCCACGCCCTCGGTCGCAAAGCCGCTGCCCGGCCCGCCGAGACTGAGGTTGACGTTGACGGTGCGCAGCGGAAAACCGCCGCGCGTCACCGTGAGCAGACCAAGGTTGATGGCGCTTTGGTTCGGATCGGGTTCGTTTGCCGTCGGGTCGGTGGCGGTGATGGTCAGCACATTTTGCGCGGACATCTTGCCGGCCGCGTAGTCGTAGTCATTCATCGGCTGCCCCAAGCCGTCCGCCTGGCCGTTGCTGAATTTGTTGAATGGATCAAGACCGAGTTGATATTCCTCCCAGTCATTCAGGCCGTCGCCGTCGGAGTCCACATCGGAAATGGCGATGCGGAAAAACTTCGCCGCTGCCGCCGTGGCTCCCGCGAGCGAAACAGTGGTGCCGTTCCGCACAATCTGGCTGGCCTCGGAAATCCAGTTGGTTCCGCCCAGATTGGTGACGCTTTGCAACTGATATTGTTTGCCGGCGACACAGGGCATCACGACGTTGAAGTTGGAAATGGAACTGGTGAATGCGGTGATGTGGGGGAACGAATTAAGATCGCCGGGATCGGTGCCGGCCAGACTTTCCACCCGGTTCGGCACGCCGTCGCCGTCCGCGTCCGCGTCCGGAGCCACGCCCACCGCGTCGTAGAGCTGCTCCCAAACGTCGCTCATGCCGTTGCCGTTGAGATCAAGCATCTGAGCGCGCGCTGGCCCAGCGCTGGCGAGCCAGACCAGACCGGCCAGGATGAGCAGTGAAAGACGGAAGCGGACGAGGGACTGTTGAAGTTGCATCATTTGAAAAGTTCCGCCGGGCGGTTGAAATCAATTCTTTCCGGGCCTGTTCAGTTCATCCGGCTGTTCGGCCAGGAACACAGGCTCAGAGCGAACACCTATGAGTTGGACGGGCATAATGGCTGCATCTTCCCGCACTTTGTTGGCCTTGTCAATCGGCGGCCAACCCGCTGGCGCATGACCGATCAATGCGGGGCTTCCGGTTCCGGGCGCTCGAGCAAAAACCAGTCTTCCACCTTGCGCCGTGCCCACGGCGTTTTCCGCAAAAAAGTCAGGCTCGACTTCACGCTCGGGTTGAACAGAAAACAGCGGATGGGAATGCGACTCCCCATTTCCTTCCAGCCGTGACGCGCGGAGAGTTCGGTGACGATGGTTTCCAGCGTGATGCCGTGCAACGGATCGCGGGGATGAAAAGCGGGTGATGGCATAGTCTTAAATTAAAGTTTGGGCGGAACAACCGCCGGGATCAGCCACTCGCCCAATGGCCGTGAGTTCCCGCAATCGAAACAGGCCGTGGTGCTGAACTGCGCGCCGCAATGCGGGCAAACCGCGTTCGTTTCAAATGTGTCGAACGACTGGCCACACTTGCCGCAGCGCCACAACGCACCGCGCAACGGTTTGGATTTGCAGACCGGGCACGCGAAACCATCACATCGCGGAATGTTTTCAAAACGGGCCAGCGCCCGCGCCTCCACCCAACCCTTCCAGCAGTTTAGTAAAATAAATCCCGCGAGCACATACAGCCAGGGATCCCCCTGCCCCACGACCAACGGCACCATCGCCAGCACGGCCAGGCCGCCGATCACCGTGGCGATCATCAGGCCGCGCGCCCGCCCGAACACAAACCACAGCAGCGCCCACAAAATTTTTCCGCCGTCCAGCGGGTAGATCGGCAGGAGATTGAAAATCAGCAACCCAAGATTCATCAGCCAGATCGCGTGGATGAGGGCGTGCAAGTTGGGCACGGAATCAGCCCAGCCGCCTGAACTGGTCAGAACCGACGCGGCGGTCAGCACCGGCACCAGCACCACGTTGACCAGCGGCCCCGCGACAATGCTCCACAACACCGCGCCCGGCCGGGGCGGCGGCGCGACGTACGCCACGCCGCCCAACGGCCAGAGCACGATTTGCTGGGCCTGACCGCCGACGGACCGGCAGGCGAGCGCGTGCCCGAATTCGTGCAGCAGCACGATCAGAAACAGCGTCACATATTCCAGCCCGTACCAGACGTAGGAACCATATTCGAGCCCGTGATATTGCAGGCGGATGACCGCAATCACGAACCACGACCAATGCAGGAACACGTTGATTCCGAACAGGCGGAACAGGCGAAACGAACCTTGCCGGGTTGGCATCATGCGCGGGACAATCACACAGACCACTCGGGCCGACAAGTTTTTTGCAGGCGGGGTTGGGTCGGAGGACGCATCTTGACACAGTTCTTGAGGCCGATGCTCCGACCCTCTCTCCCCGCGAGGAACGAGTGGGGAAAGGGCCGGCGAGAGGGGCAACTGAAGTTCCCCCGAGATGGCGAACCAAAGCGCCTCCTCTCCCCGGCCCTCTCCTCCATCCGATGGAGGAGAGGGAGAAGAATCCAAGGATAGTGTCAAGAAGCCCACTCGGTCGGACGTTTTTATGCAATGACAGCGCGCCTAAACATTCTCTACGGATTCCCTGGATTATTCCCGATCAAAAAACTGCGCCCTCCGTTTGACCTGCGGCCCCTTTCAGTCCGTGTTGCCAGACCTGCTTCCGAAAACCGTGCCGAATCTGAAAGGAAAAGCCGGACTGGTTTTCCAGCCCGGCGGTGGCGGTTTGGCTGCAACTTAGAGCCTGTTTGAAAAAGGTAGCGTCAGCCATCTTGGCTGACGTAGAGCCGGGGCTTCCAGCCCGGCGAAAAGGCCCGCCTCTTGGGCAAGCCTGGTAGCACCTGAGCACGCACGTACTGCGGACGGTTTTTCCGGGCGGC
>JANYDP010000267.1 GCA_025363535.1 Verrucomicrobiota bacterium
TTAGGTGTGTGCGTTGACAACCAAGTTTTGTCGGGCACAATCAGTGTTAGTCAATTTGAAGCATGAGTTCACGCCAAACAAAGTTGCGTCCGTTGCTCCGCTGGCTTGCGGTGCTGACGCTAGTGGTGTGGACAGGCGCACAAGCCCTCTGTCAGACGCATTGCTCGTCGAGCGCGTGCTCTGAGGAGTCTGGCGAGGCAAACTGCCACGCGGATAAACCTTCCGACTCGCATCACGGCGACGAAAATCCCCCCGGCCACCAGGACAGCAGTGCCGACGCTTCGTGCGACACGCTCAAGTCGGCTTTGTCCAGCCATACGGCATCGCCGCTCGTCACTCCTGAATTTTCCATCCTCTACACACTCGTTCCGACCGCGCTCGCATTGGACGCGACGGCCATTGAACCGTCCGTCTCCCTTTTGCGCCAAGCGGATCGGCGCGATAAGGTGTCCACGCCCGAAGTGTTTCTCGGCGCGGCGTTCCGCAGTCTCGCTCCGCCCGTTCTTCTCTGAGTGAACCCGTAGCGCCTCGCGCTCGGCTGTTTTGCTCTCCCCACTCGTTCCGTGACTTTTCACGTCATGGAGGAATTCCATTTATCAACCAACCGAAATGAAACATGAAGACCCTGAAAAGTTTAATCGCAGTTACGAGCGTTGCATTGGCGGCGAGTTCCACCGCACTGGCCCATGAAGGGATGAACCATCCGGCGGGCAGTGGACTGTTTGGCCTGCCGCCCGAATACGTCCACGTCCTGATAAACCCGATGCCCGTTTATGGCATGGCGATGGGCATCCTCGCCTTGGGCGCGGCGTTGCTGGCGCGAAACAAGACGGCGCGAGCGATTGGGCTTGGACTGGTGATTCTTGCTGCTGCGTCCGCGTGGCCGATCGCGCATTTCGGACTCAATGCTTACAAACAAATTCGAGGACAAGCCGATGACGCCGGACAGGACGCGCAAGATGAACACATGCTCCGCGCAGACAGACTTGTCATGGTTTTTTACGCGACCGCATTGATCGGCGTTGTCGCGCTCGTGAGCCAGAAGAAATTCCCCAAAGCCGCCGTGCCACTCGCGGTCTTCACCCTTCTTGCCGCCATCACTTCGCTCGGCGCAGGCGGGTGGATCAGCAAGGCAGGCGGACAGATTCGCCATCCCGAATTCCGTCACGCCGAAATTCTGCCAGCCGCAGATGAACATCATCCCCACGACGCGGAAACCAACTCGGAAACGATTGGCAATAAATAACCATGATAAAACCAATTCTATTGCTGACCGCGTTGCCGCTTGTTTTCGCAGGCTGCACCAGCACGAATCCAAAAGCTGCGTTGGACGACGTGAACAAAACCTTGGCCGCGCGCATGGGTCTGCCCATGCAGGGCGCGGGCAACCACACCGTGAGCGCCTTGCTGCAAACCAATCTCACGGCGCAATCGTGCGTCGCCATTGCGCTGTTGAACAATCGTTCGTTGCAAGCCGAGTATGAAAACATCGGCATCTCACAGGCGGACTTGGCGCAGGCGGCGCGGCTGAAAAACATTGAGATTGTGGGTAGCTGGCGGTTTCCAAACCGTCCGCCGTCTTTGACGGACACGGAGTATTCCGTCGCCGTAGACTTCCTTGACCTGCTGACCCTACCCGCGCGGAAGAAAATCGCCCGGCGTGAACTGGAGCAAACCAAACTGCGCGTCGCCGACAGCGTGTTGCGGCTGGCTGCTGACGCGCAAACCGCTTTCTACACGGTTCAGGCGAGCGGGGAATTGGCCCGGCGTCTTGGCGTCATCGCAGAAGTCAACGACGCGGGGGCGGACCTGGCGCAGCGGCAATACGACGCGGGCAACATCAACGACCTTGAACTTCGCAACTCGCAGGCTTCCGCAGCACAGGCGCGACTGGATTTCATGCTGGCAAAGGCGCAGACGCGAGCGGATCGCGAGCGGCTTAATCGCGTGCTGGGGTTGTCCGGTGGACAGACGCAGTGGAAAGTTGCGGATGAATTGCCCGGCCTGCCCGCGACGGAACTACCGCTGGAAAACCTCGAAACGCTCGCGATCAATCAGCGATTGGACTTGGCTGCGGTGCGGAGCGAGGCCGAGGCAGTCGCCGCCGCGTTTCGTTTCAAGAAGAACACCCGCTATTTGCCGGGTGTAACCGTCGGCGTCAGCACCGAACGCAACACTGATGGCCAGCGTGTGACCGGCCCCACACTCGGTCTGGAAGTTCCGTTGTTCGACCAAGGCCAACCCGCCGTTGCGCGCCTTGCGGCACAGTATCGTCAGGTGCAAAGCAGGCTCGCGGCAATGGAAGTCAACACCCGTTCGGAAGTGCGTCAGGCGCAGGACGGGTTGCTTGCCGCGCGCGAGGCCGCCGAGCACTACGCGAAAACTTTGTTGCCGCAGCGTCAACAAATTGTGAAGGAAACCTTGCTTCACTACAACGCGATGCAGAAAAGCAGCTACGAATTGCTCGCGGCCAAGGAGCGTGAACAAATGGCCGAACGCGGCTATGTCGAAGCGTTGCGCGATTACTGGATTGCCCGTGCGGAACTCGAACATGCCGTGGGCGGGCGTTTGGGCGAC